>NZ_LGIA01000214.1 GCF_001270965.1 Sunxiuqinia dokdonensis
CGGCATATAAAAAAAAAAAAAAAAAAAAAAAACCTCACCCGCGGGGACAACCTTTTTATGCCTATGATATGACCTGCCCCTATGAAACTGATTTTAATTGCCGGATTAAAGACGATCATGATGTCATTGGAACTTGCCCTTGTTGCGATACGCAATATAACTTGCTGGATGGTGGCTATGTCATCAGCGGTCCATCGGCCGAACCTTTAAAACAATACCGGGTCAATGTATCGGGAGGCCGATTGCATGTGAGCAATTAGTCATCAGCAAATTTCATGAAGTTCGCGTTTGGTTTCTTCCAGAAGAAAAATCCGGTCGAATGATGAACGGAAAACCCAGTTGGTTAGTTTATTGCGATAATGAAAATTCAGCTGATTTTGAAACGAGCGAAGATGAATGAGGAGCCACAGTTCCACCGGTTTGCTCTTTTGGTAGAGATAAATTTTTTCCTCCTTGGCCGAAATGGTATGTTCAATGTTTTGATAAAGCAGCTCGGGATTGTGGTAGTAACCCAGGTTGTCGTAGAAAGTTTGTCCATGCAATTCAGTCAGTTCAATACCAATCACTTTTTTCCGGTTTAGACGAACCAAAAAGTCGGGCGACTCGGTTTGCAACACTTTACCTTTTGGAAAGTCGGCAATCAAATTTCTGAAAATTTGCAGAACCTGTTGCTCATGTGCTTTTTTGTCGGGCATGCCCGAAGATACAAAAAAAAGCAGCCCGTGAGCTGCTTTTTTATATCAATTAATAACGATAGTGGTCTGGTTTGTAGGGCCCTTCCTGCGGAACGCCGAGGTAGCTGGCCTGGTCCTTAGAAAGCTTGGTAAGCTTCACGCCCAACTGTTCGAGGTGCAGGCGTGCCACTTCTTCGTCCAAATGTTTGGGCAAACGGTACACGTCGGTTTCATAGTCGTTTTTCCACAATTCAATTTGTGCCAGTGTTTGGTTGGTGAATGAATTGCTCATCACAAACGACGGGTGTCCGGTGGCGCATCCCAGGTTTACCAGGCGGCCTTCAGCCAGCAAATAAATGGCATGACCATCTTCGTAGATGTATTTATCAACCTGTGGCTTGATATTCAGTTTTGTGATGCCGGGCCATTTTTCGAGGCGCGACACCTGTATTTCATTGTCGAAGTGACCAATGTTGCAAACAATAGCCTGGTCTTTCATGCCAGCCATGTGTTCGGCAGTAATAATATCCTTGTTTCCCGTGGTGGTTACAAAAATGTTTCCTTCGTCCAGTGCCTCTTCCATGGTCTTCACTTCAAAGCCTTCCATGGCCGCTTGCAAGGCGCAAATCGGATCGATTTCGGTTATAATGACCCGGGCGCCGTAGCCACGCATTGATTTGGCACAGCCTTTACCCACATCGCCGTAACCGGCCACCACAACAACTTTGCCGCCAATCATCACGTCGGTGGCACGTTTTATGCCATCGGCCAGCGATTCGCGACAGCCATACAGGTTGTCAAATTTCGACTTGGTAACCGAGTCGTTCACATTAAAGGCTGGAAACAACAAGCTTCCTTTTTCCATCATTTGATACAGGCGATGCACACCGGTTGTCGTTTCTTCTGATACGCCCTTGATTTCGGGAGCCGTGCGATGCCAGCGTTGCGGATCTTCGCTCAGAATGCGTTTCAGAGTTTTATTGAGTTGAATTTCATCTTCTGCTTCCAATTCCTCGTCCAGCAAGGCCGGATTCTTTTCGGCCGCGTAACCGTGGTGAATCATAATGGTGGCATCGCCTCCGTCATCCACAATCAGTGTTGGTCCTTGTCCATTGCCAAAGTCGAGCGCGCGTTCGGTGCACCACCAATATTCGGCCAGGGTTTCACCTTTCCAGGCAAACACCGGAATTCCGGCTGCAGCAATGGCCGCCGCCGCATGGTCTTGCGTACTGAAAATATTGCAGCTGGCCCAGCGCACGTCGGCACCCAGCTCAACCAAGGTTTCAATTAACACCGCGGTTTGGATGGTCATGTGCAGCGAACCCATAATTCGGGCACCTTTTAAAGGCTTTTCCTGTGCGTATTTTTTTCTGATGGATATCAGTCCGGGCATTTCTTTCTCGGCAATTTCAATTTCTTTTCGTCCGAACTCAGCGAGCGAAAGATCAGCCACTTTATAATCCATTTTCTTTTCTGTCATTGTTGTCATAGTGTGTTCAATTTTGGTGTGCAAAGATAGCAATTACAGATGAAACGACCATGAGTTAAAGTAGATTGGGAATGGGAGTTAAAGTAGATTGGGAATGGCGGGCGCGCATGCCGCCAGCAAAAGATTCTGCCCCGTCACTATTCTTGTTCAAAAAAATCGAGGACATCCAATTTGTCTTTCTCCAATTGCGAGCGCAAGCCATCAATCGACCCAAATTTTTGTTCCTCTCGAATTTTGGTGATGAAATTCAATTCGAGCTGTTTTTTATAAATGTCTTTGTCGAAATCAAAAATATGGACTTCGATGCTTCGGTGGTCGGCGTTGTTGTTAATGGTTGGTCGCGTCCCGATGTTTAGCATGCCGCGGTGAACAACCCCGTCGATATGAACAAGAACGGCATAGACACCGTAACCCGGAATGATTTTGTGCGGATCGGACGCTTCGATGTTAGCCGTCGGAAATTGAATTTTTCGTCCCAGTTTTTGTCCTTCTACAACCGTGCCGTGCAGGCTAAACGAATAGCCCAAATACCGGTTGGCTTTTGTGATGTTACCGTTTTGAAGTGCCTGTCGAATTTTCGTTGAGCTGACATTGATGTTGTCGGAAAGTAGCGCATCCAGTTTCTCCAGTTTAAAGTTGAAGGCCATGGCCAGTCCCTGAAGCATGTCAAAATCGCCTTTGCGGTCTTTTCCAAACTTGTGGTCATAACCCACAACAAGGCTGTCAATATTTAGCTGGTTGACCAGAAGAATGCGGACAAAATCGGTGTAGCTAAGTTCAGAAAATTCTTTGGTGAACGGGAAAATAATCAGGTGATCGACACCAGCTTGATCAAGAAGCTCAATTTTTTCATCCAGCGTGGTAAGCAGGCGCAAACTTCCGTGGTCTTTGTTTAGCACCAATCGCGGATGTGGCGAAAAGGTAAAAATGACAGACTCTCCCTGTTTTTGTCTGGCAATTTCGTTGAGTCGATTAATGACTTTCCTGTGCCCTAAATGCACACCGTCAAATGAACCGACCGTGAGAACCGGTTTGCTTACTTTGAATTCGTTAACGTCGCGATAAACTTTCATTCAAGTTTTGTTTTGCAGTGCCAAAAGTAGTATAATTTTGCATTTCTGAATAGTGGTCGATTGCGAAAACAAGCCCAGTGTCAAAAGATTTCACACGAGCCGGTGATTTGATTGGTAATTTATTATTTTTACCCACCATTTTAAGAATTGAAAAAAACTGAATCGTGAAAAGATTATTTGTATTGGTGATTTCGATTGCTGCCTTTGTTGTAGCCTGTGATGATTCGACGCATTACAAAATTTCGGGACGCATTAGTAATGCCGAGGGACAGTATGTTTACCTCGATAAGTTGAAGGTAACTTCGTCTGAAAATGTCGATTCAGCAAAAATAGGCAAGTCGGGAGAGTTCGAATTTGATGGTATTGTTCAGCATCCTACTTTTTTTCTATTAAAGCTTAGCGAGCGAAATTTTATCACGCTGCTGGTTGATTCTGCCGAGCAGGTTGAGGTATCCGGCGATGCAGCTAATTTTTCGCGCGATTATTTGGTGACCGGCTCTGAAGGATCGAAGCAGGTGCAGGAGCTAAACCAGCGACTCAGCCGGACCAAGCACCAGTTGGATTCTATCAGCTCGCTGCATGTGCTGTTTCGCACAGATCCGAATTATCCGGCCCTTCAAAAGAAATGGGAACAGGAATACAATCAAGTGGTGGAGGAGCAGATCAAATATTCGCAAAATTTTGTGACCTCCCATCCTTTTTCAATGGCCAATGTTTTGGCGCTTTATCAGAAATTCGACAACGATAATTTTGTTATTCAGGATATTCAATCATTGAAAACGGCCGCCTCGGCTCTAAATTCTTTCTACCCGGAGTCGGAACACGTGAAAGCACTGTATGCCAACACGATTAAACTGATGCAAGATGAGCGCAATGCGCGAATTCAGAAACTCATTCAGGAGCAGGGCGAAAATAGTCCAGACATTGTACTGCCGAATCCCGATGGAAAGGAAGTTGCTTTATCGTCCCTGCGTGGGAAATATGTGCTGGTTCAGTTTTGGTCGGCGCAGGATCGCGGATCGCGGATTATGAACCCGGTTTTGGTGGAGCTGTACAATAAATATCACCGCAAAGGTTTCGAAATTTTCCAGGTAAGTATCGATGAAAATCGCTACGAATGGATTGATGCCATTGATCAGGACAAGCTTTCCTGGATTAACGTAGGTGACATGGAAGGCAGCCGGACGGCGGTGATTAATTATAATGTGCAGCAAGTTCCCTTCAACTATTTGCTCGATCGGGAAGGCGTTATTATTGCCAAAGATTTGAAAGGACCGGCTCTGGATCGTTTGCTGGGCGAAAAGTTGAAATAACCGCTGCCGTTATTTTGTCCCGTATTCTTTGACGAAACCAATTCGTGTTACTTATTTTTTACTGGTATATTTGTCCGGTTTTTTTTGATAAAAGAATAGAAATTGACTGATTATCAAGATAAAATATATTTTATTTCTGACATTCATTTGGGAGCTCCGGCCCTGAAGAATAATCGGGAGCGCGAGAAATTGTTTGTATCCTGGCTCGACGAAATTAAAAAAGATGCTTCGGCACTTTTCTTAATGGGTGATATTTTCGACTACTGGTTTGAATACAAAACCGTTGTCCCTCGTGGATTTACACGCACTTTGGGTAAATTGGCCGAAATTGCCGATTCGGGGATTCCGGTTCATTTTTTTACAGGCAACCACGATGTTTGGGTGTTTGATTATTTGCCATCCGAATTGGGCGTGCATGTTCATCGCGAAGAAATGCGGGTCGCCTTTTCAGGGAAGAAATTTTTCCTGGCTCATGGCGATGGCTTGGATCCTTTCGACAAAGGTTATCACCTGCTGAAGAAGCTTTTCACAAACCGTTTTTTGCAATGGCTGTTTTCCTGGTTGCATCCCAACTGGGGCGTGGCGCTGGCGCATGCCTGGTCGAAAAAAAGCCGCTTAACCAAGGGAATGTTTGTGCCTTTTCATGGCGAAGAAAAAGAAGGACTTTACCTTTTTGCAAAATCAACCCTTGAAGATGAAGAAGTTGACTATTTTATTTTTGGTCATCGGCATTTGTTATTAGATTTGCCCATTGGAAAAAACACACGCTACATTAATTTGGGCGATTGGATTTCGCATTTCTCCTATGGCGTGTTTGATGGTGAAAAATTTGAATTGAAAACATATAAAGGTCCAGGCGAAAGCCTATGAATTGATTGTTATGGCTAAGAAGATCTACACAAAAATTATTGGCACAGGAAGTTACATTCCTGAGCAGGTGGTAAAAAATGAATACTTTTCTGACTACAAATTTTATGATCCTTCCACTCGGGAACCTTTCGATAAAACCAATGAAGAGATCATTGAAAAATTTCATGAGATTACCAATATCGAAGAGCGCCGTTGGGTGAATGAGGACCAGGTAAATTCCGATATTGCAGCTGAAGCCATCAAAAGAGCCTGCCAGGCAGCCGGAATAAGTTTGGATGACCTGGACTTCATTATTGTGGGGCACAATTTTGGCGATGTGGCTTCCGGCAGAACCCATACCGATATTGTTCCGTCGTTGGCCAATAAGGTGAAAGGAAAGTTGAATCTGAAAAACCCATTTTGCATTTGTCACGATGTCATATCCGGTTGTCCCGGCTGGACCCAGGGAATGATTATCGCTGACGCATACATCCGCAGTGAAACCTATAAGCGGGGTGTCGTGGTTGGTTCCGATGTGCTTTCCCGCATTTCCGATCCGCACGACCGCGACAGCATGATTTATGCCGATGGAGCTGGCGCAACAATCGTTGAAGGCACCTGGTCGGATGAGCCAATCGGAATTTTGTCGCATGCCAGTCGTTCCGATGCCATTCCATATGCCAATTTACTGACCATGGGTGTTTCGTCAAATCCGGATTACGAAGGCGATGACCTGTTCATAAAAATGATAGGCCATAAATTGTATGTGTACGCTTTGAGCTTTGTGCCTGGGGTTGTAAAAGACAGCCTGGAGAAAGCCGGCCTGCAACTGGGCGATATCAAAAAAGTGCTGATTCATCAAGCGAACGAAAAGATGGATGAAGCCATCCTGAAAGGAGTTTTCAAATTATATAAGGAGAAGCATATTCCCGATGGAATTATGCCCATGAGCATTAACAAGCTTGGAAATTCATCAACGGCCACGGTGCCAACCCTGCTTGATCTGATTGTTAAGGGGAAGATGGAAAACCAGGAAATTTGTCCTGGCGATTATGTTATTTTATGCTCGGTGGGAGCTGGAATGAATATCAATTCGATTGTGTACAAGTGGTAGCAACGATTGCTTGACTTAAATATTGAAGCTGTCTCATCAATTGGGGCAGCTTTTTTTTGTTTACTGAGGGCCTCATTTTGAACGAGGCCCTCAATAAATGTTTCCACTTTACGACTACACTTCGCTCATTTCGGCAAAGTATTTATAAAACAGAGGAATGGTTTGAATGCCTTTGTAAAACTGTTCCAGCGGATAGTTTTCGTTGGGTGAATGAATGGCATCCGCTTCGAGGCCAAAGCCCATTAAAATGGTTTTGATTCCCAGCACTTGCTCAAAAGTAGAGATGATTGGAATCGACCCTCCACTGCGGTTTGGCAGCGGTCGACGGCCATATACATCGAGGTAGGCTTTTTCAGCGGCTTGATAAGCCGGCAGCTCAATCGGGCAGGCATAGGCTTGTCCGCCATGCAAGGGAGTCACTTCAACCTTAACGGTTTTGGGAGCAATACTTTGAAAGTGCGATTGAAACATTTCCGCAATCGCCTCATGGTTTTGGTTGGGCACCAAGCGGCTACTGATTTTGGCAAAGGCTTTTGATGGCAGCACGGTTTTGGCACCTTCGCCGGTATAGCCTCCCCAAATGCCGCACACGTCAAACGAAGGGCGGATGCCGGTCCGTTCGATTGTTGAATAACCTGCTTCGCCGGCAACCTCCTCAATGTCCAGTGCTTTTTTGTAGCTGTCCAAATCGAAAGGCGTTTTGGCCATCAAAGCCCGTTCTTCTGCCGAAACTTCCAATACATCATCGTAAAAGCCCGGGATGGTAATGTGTCCGTTGTCGTCGGTCATTTGCGCAATCATTTTCGACAGCACATTGATGGGGTTGGCCACGGCACCGCCAAACATGCCCGAGTGCAAATCCCGGTTGGGGCCGGTAACTTCCACCTGCCAATAGGCCAAGCCACGCAAGCCAGTGGTAATGGTGGGCAGGTCGGGCCGAATCATGGTGGTATCGGAAACCAGAATGACATCGGCTTTCAGCATTTCCTTGTTTTCTTCGCACCACTTGCCCAGGTTGGGTGAGCCAATTTCTTCTTCGCCTTCAATCATGAATTTTACATTGCAAGGCAAGGTATTGGTTTTCACCATCAGCTCGAAAGCTTTGGCGTGCATCATGCTTTGGCCCTTGTCGTCGTCGGCCCCGCGTGCCCAGATTTTCCCATCGCGTATTTCGGGTTCAAACGGCGGCGATTTCCATAGTTCAAGTGGTTCAACCGGCATCACATCCATGTGCCCGTACACCAGCACGGTGGGCTTTGCCGGGTCAATAATCTTTTCGCCATAAGTCACCGGATTGCCATCGGTTTCAAATACTTCTGCATGATCAGCGCCGGAGCTCATCAGTAACTCTTTCCAATACTCAGCAGCCCGGTACATGTCGGGCTTATGAGCCGATACGGAACTGATGGATGGAATGCGGATCAACCCAAACAATTCATTCAGAAATCGATCCTTGTTTTCTTCGATGTATTTTTCAATCAAATTCATGCTTTTTCTTTTTGTTTATTTCAGAATCAGTAAAATTAAAGTTTTCAAAGGAGAATGAAGAAGAGAAAACTCATGGAATTCGGATTCAGATTTTGACGATGCTCGGTTCTTCACTTTTGCCGAAGAGTTTAGATTGTTGCAGCATTTGAATGGAGACGTCGGCAATATTATACAGCAAGGTAAATTGCATTTTGCTGAAACTGTGTTCGGCTGATTGCATGTGTTGACGAATCTGATTCTGGATGGCCTTCAGGTCGTTGTTCGTCATCGGATTGGCTGAGGAGCCGGAGTGATCGTCACGCTGCAAGGCTTCCAGAATTTGTTTGGCAAAATGGATTGATTCTGCGTTGGGCGTTTGCTGTTGCTCGCGGTGGGCACCAAAGGCCGAGAGGTACGACAGCAGAGCATGGTTCAGGTAGGTTAACGTAAAAGCTTGTTGCTGAAACTGCTGACGTTTTTGTGGTTCCACTTGCATGTCTTGCCAGGCCAATACCAGGGCGTTGTCGGCCCGGTGTGCTTCGCGGCGAGCAATCCGGTAGTCCAAGTCATCGCCGGTGGTCGGTTGCTCATATTCGAGAATGATGGCCCGAAAGTAGGCCGTGTTTTTAATCAGTGCGTGTTCCAGTAACTTGGGCAACCGTTTATGTTGCCAGTCGGGCCACAACAGCCGGACGGTGGCAAAGGCCAGGGCGGCGCCAATCAGGGTGTCCAGCAGTCGGGGCCACATCAGGGCCACACCTTTGTCGGCAATCAGGTTGAAGGCGCTGAGTACAAAAATGGTGATGAAGATCACTGAAATGGCATACCTTCGGCGCAGCCAAACAAAAAAAGCAAAGGCAGCAGACAGCAACAAGATCAGTTGGCCAGCCGTTGTTGGCAGCAGCTGAACGATTAGCACACCTCCAATGACACCGCTGATGGTCCCCAGTATTCTTTGAAAAAGGCGACGACGGGTTTCACTATAACTGGGTTGGCACACAAACAGACTGGTCAAAATAATCCATTCGCCTTTGGCCAAATCAAAGCCTTCGGAAATGGCAAAACCAATCAAGAAACATAAGCTGAGCCGGATGGCATGTCGTAGCCGCGGATGATTAAAGTTGAGTTGGCTGCGCAGTCGTTCTCCAATGGTTCGTTTGTCTTTTGCCAGCTGGGGCGTGATACTCCTTTGTTGGTTTTCGCTTAGATTGACCAACGACTGGTGCGAGCGGGTGAGGTTTCGAACCAGCAATGCGAGCGGGTGTGCCTGGCTGGCGCCGCGTTTCTCCAGTTGGTCGTTCAGCACGTTGACCACCCAGCCCAGCGATACCGGGTGACGGTAGGGAATGCCGGTCAGCAGGCTGTTGGCCAATTGTTTGGTTGCCTGCGACAGCTGAACCAGCGTTTGCCCAATGCCTTCCAGCAATTCATGGTTTTGCGGGTCGCTGCTCAGCAAATCGTACCGGTCGTGGCTCGATGCGGCCCGTTCATGCAAACCCTGCAACAACATGAAATAACGGAGATAGGGTTTCAGCGGGCCATCGTCCTGAAGGGCGTCGGAGTAACTGTTGAGCACTTCTTTACAGCCTTCCAGCGCATCAACGACTTGCACATTTTGCAGAGCGAGCTGGTTGCGCAGTTTCCCTTGCAGTGCTTCGTCGCTGGGGAACAGGCTGGCTTTGTAAACGAGGTATTTTGACAGGGCCAGAAAGCCGCGGGCTAGGCGTTCTTCGAGCAAACGCCAGGGGTGTAGGTATAAGAAAGCTAGCGAAATGAGGCCATAGAACAAAGCTCCTGCCGGCAGCAGAATGGGTTGCCAGTACCAAGCAGGACTGATTTCGGTGCCCAGCATGGCATAGATGCCTACGAGGATTGCGCCGAAGGTTACCCCGCGATAGCGTTCGCTAAGTCCGCCAATCAGTAAAAAAACAATGGTGGAAACTGCAAGCCCAAGTCCCATTACGATGGGGTAGGGACGAAGCAACTCAACGGCCAGACTCGAGATCCCGAAACTGACGACCTTTAAAGCCAGCGATTTGATGCGGCCTTTGGGGTGATCATCTGTCTCGGACAAGGCGCCGGCTAAGGCTCCCAGCGCCAGGGTGATGGCCATAAACGACTGGCCGGCAACAACAAGCGGAACAGCTAGCAGGGCAATGGCAAAAGTGGCTTTGGCTGCCATCAACAGGTCGGGCCTGCTGAGAAAAGCCTGACGATAGGCGTTGTACCATGCTCGGCTTGTGAGTCGTTCGGCCAGCCGTTGGGTTTTATTTTTTGTCATTCGGTATGTTGTTTTTTTATGTGTGGCTTTCAAAATTAACAAAAAAGAGTGGACGCCGTTTTCTGCCCGTTCGTAATGTTCAATGCGAATGATGTGTTTTATTTTATTCTGAAAAAAAACAAAAGCACCAATCTCCCGGATTGATGCTTTCGTGATATCTTGTTTGTGCCTATTTTAAAGCGAATACTTCAGCCACGAGCTGTTTTCCTGATAATCTACCACAGCAACATCGTTTGTTTGCAGGTGGAAACTGCTCATGGTTTGCTGAATTTCCTGCCGAAGCATGTTCAGGCCACCTTCAATCATGTCGCGTCTGAAACCCTCGTCAGCCAGTCGGTGAACCATGTCCATGGAGATGACTCGGCCCAACACCTGGCCAAGTTCAACCAGTTTTCGCTGCGGAAGTTGTAGGTCCATTTCAAAATTGAACAGCTCCTTTAATTGATCAGCTGAACGGTTGGTCAGTTCATATTCCTTGAGGAAATTGAATAAATTTCGTTGTTTTAGTTTGCGCATTTGTTTTACGATTCCCTCTGAAATTTGTGCGTACAGAATATCATTTGATCCTTCAAAGATCTGGAACGGGCGGCTATCGACAATGCCTCGGCCTCCCAAGTGGCTCAGTTTGTATGCTTCGGCACCCACCAACTGGGTGATGGATTGGGCAGCCTGCTGCATCAGGTCGGTTACCACCGATTTTACGGCGTTGGCTTCAATTCCAATGCCGGTCAGGTCGTTTTCTACGCCGGCTTTTTTGGCGCTGTTCGAGCACATGGCCGAGCAGATGGTGAACGAAGCTTGCAGCTTAGACAGGCGTTCCTGAACCTGGTCATAGGAAAACAGGCTTTTGCCGCCAACGAAGCGCTGCTTGCAATGGCTAATGGCTTCGTCCATAATTCGGTGAATGAATCCGATGGCCATGCCCGGGAACTGCATGCGCGAGCGGTGCAACAGGTCGAGCATCATTTTCACTCCGGTTGAATGGGGTTGTAAGTGCTGAACTTCAGGGATTTTTACGTCGATGTGGTTTCGCCCGTATGGAATTTGATACAAGCCCAGGTTGTCGTAAAATTCTTCCACTTTAATGGATTGATTGGGCTGGGTCACATCGCAGATAAAAAAATCGATGTCGCGTTGCAAATCGCCATCGCTGTTTTTTCTTCGGGCGGTCAACAGCCAAAAGTCAGCCCATCCGGTCAGTCCGGCCCAGTGTTTCTTTCCTTTGATATGGAACTGGCCTTCTGATTCCTGAAAATGCGTCTGCATGCTCAAGGCATCACTTCCAAAGTCGGGCTCGGTTATCATCAATCCGCCCATGTTCCGATGTTCAATAAAGCGTTTGAAAACAGAGGCTTTCGCTTCTTCCTGGGCGTATTTTCCTACCGGTTGTAAAAATAAAGCAGAATTAATTCCAAAGGTAAGTGATAGTGCCAGCGACTCGTACGATGCTGCTTCCAGAAGGGCCAGGTTTTCATTCATCAGGGCGCCTCGTCCGCCATAAGCTTTGGGAATACCGATTGAAAGCGGGTTGCATTCCATGATTTCGCGCAGTACAAAGGGCGGAAGGCCCCGTTGCTGGCTGTATTTGTCAATATCACCCCGCTGGTGATAGACTTGTTTCATTTTTTCTTTTAGTTTCCCCAAAAATTGCTGGATGGGTTCCTGTGTGTTTTTTTTGTTCTCCGGAGAGTTCGTCTTCATCTCAATAATCTCATTCATTCGTTGTTCTTTTAAAGCATGGCAAATTAAACCTCGCAAAAGTTCAGAACACTTGATCTTCGATATTGTTCTTTTCCGGTTGAAATTAGATTGCCTCTTATTATGTGAGCTTGTTGACGGCCAGAGCTGGAGCTTGTCGGCTGGTTCCGATCGTAGTTTCAACTTCAGCTCGCAGAATTAACAGGTTGATTGGCCTGGTGAAATTGGTTTTGATACTGAACCGGCGACAGGGATGTTGTGCGTTTAAAACAGCGGTTGAAGTTGGATAAGTTGTTAAAGCCACTCTCAAAACAAATTTGTGATACGCTTTGCTTGCCTTCGAGCAAGAGTTTGCAGGCGTAGCCAATGCGCATTTCATTGACGAATTCGATAAACGATTTGCCGGTTTTTTCTTTGAAGTAGCGGCAAAAGGCCGTGGTGTTCATTCCAATGTGGCTGGCAACCATATCGAGTTTAATGGCTTGCCGGTAGTTGGCATTAATAATGTGCATCACTTTGTCGAGTCGTGTGGTTGACCAATTGTCCAGGTTGAGGCGATAGCTTTTGCTGGCCAACAACTTGTATTGGTTGGTTTTAGACAGTTTTTCGAGAATGTTTAGGAATAGCAAGGTACGCTCCAATCCTTTCTTTTTTAGTAGTTTTTTCAGCTGGGGGCCCAGGCGGTCGGCCACCGATTTCTGAAAACTCAAACCGCGGGCAGCGCGTGACAGCAAATCACGGATGGCCAAAAACTCCGGATAGTTTTCCAACTGGTCTTTGAAAAAGTGAGCTGGAAAATGGATGACAATGGCGTTGACCCGGTAGTTGGGATCATTCAGAAAGAAGGCTTCGTCGTTTTTCCAAAAATGTGGAAGGTTGGGGCCCAGCAGAACCAAATCGCCATCCTGAAAATCCTCGGCGTGGTCGGCTACAAATCGTTTCCCAAAGCTCCTGATCACGTAAACCAGCTCATATTCAGAATGAAAATGCCAGGGAAAGGTGAAATGCGGAAAATCATCCCACTTAATATTGAAGGAGTTTGTTCCCCGAAAGCTGAGTTGTTCGTGCATAATTTTCATGGGCAATTATTCTGGGATTGAATGCAAATATAGTATTTGTCTATGTAAATATACCATCTACACTCTTGCTTATGATATTCCTTTTGAGCGCTTATTCGTTCACTTCGCTATATTTGTATTCTCCCGGAAGTGCTTTTGCGTTTCGGAGTGGATTCGTTATTTTGATTTTTCGCTTTATTTGAAATAAACACCAGCAGTTATGAGGGGCAGGTCAGGAAAAAATAAACAGGAACAAACCGCCGGCAATGAGCCGGCCATTTCCGTACACGCGAGTCAACTGGCGGCTATTGGGCCAGCTATTGTGAGCCAGGTTGAGCGAAAGCCGAAACTGCCGACTTTGCTGAAAGCGGCGGCCAACAAAATTGTGGAAGGAGCCTCGCCGGCGGTCATTGCGGTTGCCATTACTTACAATAAGCAGGAGTTTTTGAGCAAGGGCTTTAAACATTCTGCCATGGTTTTGCGCAGTTTAATTGAAACGTCGGAAGATCCCGAAGGCGTCATCGAAGTTTATTTCAACACGGATTTGGTGGGCTCTGAAAATATGCAGGATTACCTGGCTGTTAAGGAACACTTGCCGTTTTGGCGTACGATTATCAGCGGAGCGATTGCCAATATCAGGCTAAAAGACTTGACTCACCGGCATGAAGAGCGCAAAAAGGAACTGACCGGAATTGACCGGGCCAACGAGATTTTAACGAACTCGACCACGCTGTCTGAAAGTTTAGCCGAATTGTGCGAGTTTCTGCCCCATGCTTTTCAGCACGCCAAACATGCGCAGGCGAGAATCGTTTACAATGGGGAAAGCTACACCAGCAAACGATTTAAAGAAAGCCAGTGGAGCCTCAGGCGAACTTTTGAAACGCCCGATCAAAGGCAGGGCAGCGTTGAAATTTTTTACACCCGCCAATTTCCGGATGCTGATGATGGCCCTTTTCTGAATGAAGAGTGCAATTTTTTGAAAAATCTGAGTTCGCTCATTTTGGGCACCATCAGCCAATATGCGCTCAAAGATCTCCTGTTTGAAAATACCGAACGATTGAAAGAACTAAAGGGCATTAACAGCACCTATGAAATTCTGAAACGCTCAAGAAAGCTGGAAGACAGCCTGCCGCAAATTTGTGCCATTATTCCTGCTTCATTTCAATATCCTGAGGATACCGTTGTACGCATCAATTATGGGGGAAATAGCTATAAATCTGTTGGTTTTAAAGAGACTCCCTGGATGATTAAGCAGTTTTTTCAGACGGATACTACGAAAAAAGGCAGCATTGAAGTGTTTTATACCCGACAGTTTCCGGAGCTTGACGAAGGCCCTTTTTTGAAGGAAGAGCGCAACTTGCTGAATAATTTGGCTGAGCTGATTGCCGGGCGGGCCGTGAAAAACATGTTTACCCGCTTGCATCGTGTGAATACGGAACGGCAGAAAGAACTTCAGGCCATCAATCAAACTTCAAAAATTATTGAAGAAAGCAACAGTGTTGACGAAGCGCTGCAGCGCATTTGTAACATTTTACCGCAGTCGTGGCAGTACCCGAAATTTACCGCTTGCCGGATCCGTTTCGAACGGCGCGAGTACATCACTTCCAATTTTGACGAAACACCGTGGGTGCAGCAGGAAGGCTTGATGACGATCGACAATAAAAAAGGGAGCATCGAGGTGTTTTATCTCAAACAATTTCCCGATGAACAGGAGGGCCCTTTTTTGCGCGAAGAACGTGACCTGATCCGAAACATCAGCAAGTTGGTCAGTGGCTACCTGAATAGTCACAAAGGTCTTGAAATTATCAACAACAAAGGTGTGGTGATCAGCAGCCAGCACCGGTCCGACGAATTTCGAAAATCGCTGGTGCGCACCAAAAAGCCGCTGCAACTTTATTTTAACCAGCAGTCGCTCGAGAAGTATGTCTATCTCGATATGATGAAGTACAAAGTGAAGCACATCTTGTTTGTTTCAACCCTGTACGATGCGTTTATGCTCGAAAGTGAAGATTCATTTTTTGAGAAATTTCTGGGTGAAATCTACCAGTACAGCCTGTTTTCGCTTCCGCGAATTACCGGTGTCTCGTCGGCTGAAGAAGCGCTCGAATTGCTGGAGACCACCAACTTCGACCTGGTCATCCTGATGGCAGGCCTCGACCGGAAGGCGCCGATTGATTTGAGCGAACAAATCCGCGATAAAAATAAATCCATTCCAATTTATTTGTTGCTCAATAAAAAGAGCGACCTGAAGTATTTCGAAGGCTTGCTTCCGACCATCCACTCCGTCGATCAGTTGTTTGTTTGGAATGGCGACTCACTCATTCTTTTCGCCATCGTCAAATCGATTGAGGATCGGGTGAATGTTGAAAATGATACCCGCGTTGGCTTGGTGCGCGTGATTTTGGTGATCGAAGATTCGCCCTTGTACTACTCCAAATACCTGCAATTTTTATATTCTATTGTGTTCGACCAGGTGCAGCAAATTTTGCCTGAGGTGGAGAAAAATGAGCTCGACAAAATCGGACGCATGCGTTCGCGCCCCAAAATTTTGCTGGCAAAAAATTATGAGGAGGCCACCGCAATTTTCAATAAGTACAAAGATTTTATTTTGTGTGTGATTAGCGATATGGAATTTGAGCGTGCCGGGCGAATGGATAAAAAGGCAGGAGTCAGTTTTATTCAATATGCCAAGGCCAATATCCACAAATTGCCGGTTGTGCTTCAGTCGTCGGAGGTAAGTAACCGGAATTACGCCAAAAAGCTCGACGCTGTTTTTCTGGATAAGAATTCGGAAACGCTATTGCAGGATTTGAAGCATTTTTTGAAAAATTATTTGGGCTTCGGAAATTTTGTTTTTCTGAATGCCAAGGATGAAAAAATAGCCGTCGCCAAGTCGTTACGCGAGTTTGAGACCCTGTTGCAGAAAATACCGGATGAGTCGTTTTATCTTCATGCCCTCGAAAATAATTTCTCACTTTGGCTGATGGCCCGGGGCGAAATCCAGCTGGCTCGAACCCTGAACCCGGTTCCGGTCAATTCGATCGAGAACGTGGGCGAGTCGCGCAAATTTTTCCTCGAAACGATTAACCGATATCGGGAGGAGAAGAAGAAGGGACGAATTATGGGCTTTGATGAAACCGCCACGCTTGATGAGCGCAATATCGTGTCGTTCTGCGCGGGTTCGCTGGGAGGAAAAGGACGCGGATTGGCTTTCATCAATGTGTTGATTTATAACTACGATTTTTCGGCCCTGGCGTCGCAGATTAATATTTCCACACCAATTACCGTTATTGTTGGCACCAATGAGTTTCAAAACTTTATCAACAGAAATAACCTGATCGAGGTGGTTACTGACCCGGATATCAGCTACAGTGAACTTCGAAAACGCTTTTTTGAGGCCGAACTGTCGAGTTCGCTTATGCGTAAGCTGAAAATTCTGGCCAATCAAATCGACAAACCCATTGCTGTTCGCTCATCCAGCACCTCCGAAGATTCAATTACGCATCCTTTTTCGGGCGTGTTCGACACCTACATTATTCCCAACAGCAAGCAAAACAAGCGTAAGGTCGCTGAACATTTGTCCAATGCCATCAAGATGGTGTACGCTTCAATCTATTCTGACGGGGCCCGCACGTATTTTGAAGCCATTCAGCATCGGGTGGAAGATGAAAAAATGGCCATCGTTTTGCAGGAATTGGTGGGCTCGTATCATGGCGACCACTATTATCCACATATTAGCGGGGTGGCCCAGTCGTACAATTATTATCCGGTGGCCGATATGAAGCCGGAAGAAGGTTTTGCCGTGATCGCCATCGGGCTCGGAACCTACGTGGTGGGAGGCTGGAAGTCGTACCGTTTTTCGCCAACCTATCCCAAGGTTTCGGTCTATGGAATCAAGGATTTGCTCAACAGTACCCAAGTGAAGTTTTACGGGCTGAATTGTACGAACCTTGACCTCGACTTACTGAACAAAGGCGAATTGGCCTCGCTCGATTTGCTGGATATCGAAGAAGCCGAAAAACATGGCACCCTGAAACATTGTGCTTCGGTTTACAACCCCGACAACGACCGCATAGAACCGGGGCTCGATACCTACGGACCGAGGGTTGTCAACTTTGCCAACATTCTGCAATACGAATACATTCCGCTGGCCAAAACCATTGATGCGATTTTAAATGCCGTTGAGGAAGCTTTTGGTTCGCCGGTTGAAATTGAATTTGCCGTTGATCTGACACCGGGCAAGCATGGTCTTCCTACGTTCTATCTGTTGCAAATAAAACCGCTGCTGGCCAGCCTCGAGTCGCATTATTTTGATTTTAATGCCATTGATCCGGAGAAAATGCTGCTTCGCTCGGGAATGAGCCTGGGGAATGGTGAAATCAATAAAATCACGGACGTCATTTTTGTTGCTCCCGATAAGTTCAACAAGATGAAAACCATGGAGATGGCCGCCGAAATAGAATCCTTGAACAACAAAATGGTGAAGGAAAAGCGAAAGTATATTCTCATTGGGCCGGGACGCTGGGGCACACGCGACCAGTTTTTGGGCATTCCGGTCAATTGGGCACAAATATCGAATGCAAAGGTGATTGTGGAAACCAGCCTCGAAAACTTTCCGCTGGATTCGTCGCTGGGCTCGCACTTCTTCCACAACGTAACCTCCATGAATATTGGCTATTTTTCGGTGCTTCATCATTCTTCAACCGATGTGATTCGTTGGGATCTGTTGAACGAGCAAACCCTTGTTTCAGAAACAAACTACTTTAAACACGTACGTTTTAAAAATCCGCTACGGGTGGTGATGAACGGAAAAACGAAAACGTCGGCCATCATCCTATAATGTTTAAACCCCAGGAGCATGATTCACATTGGAATATATAACGAGCATAAACTAATGGGCACGGGTCTGGCGGCCATTCTGGAGCAAGTCCCGGATTTTGATGTGCTGTTTTGCACCGAAAATAAGGACAAGCTGATGGTGTTTGCCCAAAACGGAAATCTGAATATTCTGGTGCTCGCCATTCATGATACTTCCGTGCGAACCATGAACCTGATTGTGCGCTTGTCGCTGATTAATCCCAAAGCCCGGCTGCTGGTCGTGTCGTTCGACAACAGTGAAGAAACCATTATCAAAATCGTGAAATCAAAAGCCAAAGGCGTTTTGGGGCGCGAAGCGTCGAAAAAGGAGCTGATTGAAGCCATTTACACCTTGCGAAATGGCTTCGATTATTTTACGAGTTCAATCAGCCAGATGGTACTCAACCAGTATATTAACAAGCTGGAAACCCCGGAAAATAAAAACGAGGGCTTGGACAGTTTGAGCGAGCGGCAGATTGAAGTACTCCGGCTTTGGGGAAAAAGCTATTCGAACCAGGAAATTGCCGATGAATTGTTTATCAGCGTCCGGACTGTTGATGCCCACAAAAACCACATCATGCAGAAGCTCCAGCTCAAAAGCATGGTCGAGTTGGTTAAATTTTCAATTAAAAATAACATCATTGAAATTTGAAAACGACGGCAGCCCATTGGTAACTGCCAAACGCAACTGTTTTCAAGGGGCTGCAACCGCCTTCCATTATTTATAACCGTCTTCCTTCTATAGGTGAATCACCTAATTAGGCCCCCAAATTTAAGGTTTGCCCGCTTCTGTATTATTTTTGGTGAAACGATTCGATTTGGCTGTTCACTTCGGTAAAACAGCTGATTTCATAGTATCAAAGGAATTAAATAAACCAAAAAATATCGTATTATGGCTGATTTGTTAAATGTAAAAGTAGATGAATTGATGGCAAAAGTAATTGCCAAAAATCCAAACGAAACTGAATTTCACCAAGCAGTGCAAGAGGTTGCTGCTTCGTTGATGCCTTTTATCAATGAAAATCCAAAGTACCTCAACAATAAAGTGTTGGAGCGCATGGTTGAGCCTGAGCGTGTCATCATTTTTCGGGTGCCGTGGATTGATGATAAAGGTGAAGTGCAGGTAAACCGTGGGTTTCGTATCGAAATGAGCAGCGTTATTGGACCTTACAAAGGCGGCTTACGCTTTCACCCAACGGTGAATCTTGGAATCCTGAAATTTCTGGCCTTTGAGCAAGTCTTTAAAAATAGTCTGACTACCCTGCCAATGGGTGGTGGAAAAGGTGGTTCCGACTTCGACCCAAAAGGAAAATCGGACAACGAAGTGATGCGTTTTTGCCAAAGTTTCATGACGGAACTGCAACGCCACATTGGGCCAAACACCGACGTGCCTGCCGGTGACATTGGTGTGGGCGGAAGAGAAATTGGCTATTTGTTTGGCCAGTACAAACGGATTAAAAACGAATTTACCGGTGTGCTGACCGGCAAGGGAATTGAATATTCGGGCAGTTTGATTCGGCCAGAAGCAACTGGCTATGGAACCGTTTATTTTGCTCAGGAAATGCTGAAACTGAAGAACGACAGCCTGGAAGGAAAAGTGGTTGTGATTTCAGGATCGGGCAACGTAGCCCAATTTGCCACCGAAAAAGTGCTGGATATGGGTGGAAAAGTCGTGACTTTGTCTGACTCTTCTGGTTTTATTTACGACAAAGATGGCATTGACCGCGAAAAGTTGGAATACGTGATGCAACTGAAAAACATTCGCAGGGGCCGGATTAAGGAATATGCCGACAAGTATGGCGCCGAATACCACGAAGGCAAAACCCCGTGGGGAATTGCCTGTGATGTGGCTTTGCCGTGTGCCACACAAAACGAGCTGAACGAAGACGATGCCAAAACCTTGGTTAAAAATGGCTGTTTCGTGGTTGCTGAAGGAGCCAACATGCCATCGACTGCCGAAGCGATCGACGTCTTTCTGGAAGCCAAAATCCTTTATGCTCCCGGAAAAGCGGCGAATGCTGGTGGTGTAGCCGTATCGGGACTCGAGATGACGCAAAACTCCATGCGCCTGCCATGGACCCGTGAGGAAGTTGACGAGCGCCTGCAGCAAATCATGACAAGCATTCACGATACCTGCGTGAAATACGGACGGGAAGATGAAAACTACATCGACTACCAAAAAGGAGCAAACATTGGTGGCTTCATCAAGGTGGCTGAAGCGATGATTGCCCAGGGAGTGGTATAAGAATCGCTGTTGTTTCGACTGTGATCCGGACAACCGCACAATTCAACATACATTGGTTCTTTCCAAAATGTTGGGCTGTGCGGTTTTTTTTATTGCTTCCGTACTGCCGTTGGTCGCGCCTTACCCCGCAGTTATTTCAAACGAATTCAAATTCACAAATAAATATCATGTTGATTATGGCCTGTAGTTGCTATTTTAGCGCTTTAATGAATTGATCCATACCAAGAGGTCAGAAATCTTTTTAGAAAATAATGATGAAACGAACAGGATTTTTATTGCTATTCCTAATTGCTGCACAAGTGATGTTGGGGCAGAACCAAATTGATTTGAGACAATGGAATTTAACAGTTCCACAGAAATTAAATTTGCCTGCTTTTGCAGACAGTCCAAATGTTGAAGGAGAGAAATTTGAAACGGCTGATTTGCTGAAGCATGCTCAAATTTCATTAAAATTTGCCGACTACTCCTGGACATCGATTGAATTGGGCCAGGACAGCCTGATAACGGCCAATGCCGGTGAGATGGTTGTGCTGACTGGTTTTCTTTCGACTGATCGCTGGACGAAAGGTTCATTGAAATTGGCAACCAACGCGGTTTGTGAAATTTATGTCGATGGCGAACTTCAGAAGACACAAAAGGAAGCTGGCCTATCGGAAAATAAAGTCGAACTCAAGCTTCAATCGGGCAAGCACCCGGTACTCGTCAAGTTGGTTGCGGGCGAAGATTCTTTGAAGTTCCGTGCCGAATTTACTGCCGAAGAAGAATTCGAAACTGCGGAAATAGACTGGAGTTTATCGCCCAATCGCTATCTAACGATTTACGACGTGTTGGCTGGGAAAGACCTGTCGTCGGCCAAGGTTTCGCCTTCCGGAAAGTACGTGTTGACCAGTTATTCAGAGAAGGTAGAGAAAACGGGAAAAAGCAAATCGTGGCAGGAGATTTATGATTTGGAGCAAAAGCGATCGGTTGCCATTCTTCGGAATCCCGGAATCTCACAAATAAAATGGCTGCCCACATCGGATCGCCTGAGTTATGTGCTTTGGTTTGACGGGAAAGCCGATTTATATGTTTACGATCTGGCTTCGGGGGTTGAAACGCAAGTGGCTGAAAATCTGGAGGATTTTTCCGGATATACATGGGCTGACAGTGAGGCTTTTGTGATCTATTCGAGAAGCGTGAAAGCAGAGAAGGCGGGCGACTTAAAGCGCATTTTTGGGAACGACGATCGCCAGCCAAGTTTTCGCAACCGTTCATTTCTAAGTAAAATTGATGTGGCAACCGGGCAAGTTGTGCCACTGACTGCCGGCAGTTTTTCGTCGAGTTTACACGATATTCATCCTGATGGAAGCAAAATTCTGTTTTCGACCCGCAGAATGGATTACGCCGAGGTGCCCTTCTCGAAACAGGATTTGTACGAAATGAACCTGAAAACGCTGGTGCTTGATACCATCTGGAAAGATAAACTGTACGGCGGATCCTGCCAGTATTCGCCCGATGGGACACAATTGTTGGTAAAAGGCGGGCCCGAGTGTTTTGGCCCGCTTGGGGTGAATGTGAGTGACGGCCGCATTCCGAACAGCTACGATTCGCAGCTGTTTCTGTTTGACCTCAAAACCCGGGAAGCTGAACCCATCACCAAGAATTTTGACCCGTCGGTTGATGATGCAAGCTGGACTCAAGGCAATCGGATTTTCCTGTCGGCTGTTGAGCAGGATTTTAAGGTTTTGTATGAATTCGATCTGAAAAAGAAAGGCTTTCGGAAAATTGAATTGCCGGTTGAGGTGCTCAATTCCATTGATTTTGCCAATAGCAAGCCAGTAGCCGTTTTCACCGGAAACAGCCAGCAAATGCCCAAAAAACTGTTTGCGCTCGACTTGAAGAAGGAAAGCAGCAAGCTGATGGCTTTCCCGCAAAAGGAGCAGTTTGAAGACATTGAGTTCGGAACAACCAAAGACTGGAATTTCACCAACAAAAGCGGAACAAGCATTTCCGGGCGCGTGTATTATCCTCCGGGTTACGAAGCCGGGAAAAAGTACCCGGTCATCGTGAACTTTTATGGCGGAACATCGCCAACTGATCGTTCGTTTGGCGGACGCTATCCGAAAAATGTATGGGCAGCTGGCGGTTATTTGGTCTACGTGATGCAACCCAGCGGAGCAACCGGCTTTGGCCAGGACTTTTCGGCCCTGCATGTTAATGGCTGGGGCGCTGAGGCGATTGATGACATTATTGAAGGAACGGAAAAGTTTTTGGCTGCACATCCCGAAGCGGATGCCGCCAATGTTGGCTGTATTGGTGCGTCGTATGGCGGATTTACCACCATGCTGTTGCAAACCCGGACCGACTTGTTTAAAACAGCCATTTCGCATGCGGGCATCAGTTCCATCACCAGCTACTGGGGCGAGGGCTACTGGGGCTATTCCTACAACGCCGGAGCTGCCAAGTTTAGCTACCCCTGGAACCGAAAAGATATTTTTGTGGACAACAGTCCGTTGTACAATGCCGACAAATTTAACAACTCGATCTTGTTGCTGCACGGAACGGCAGATACCAATGTACCGGTTGGCGAAAGTTTACAGTATTACGCTGCTCTAAAGCTGCTGGGCAAAGAGGTGGAAATGGTGTTGGTTGAAGGCGAAGACCACTGGGTGTTGGATTACGACAAACGGCTGAAATGGCACTACACCATCATGTCGTGGTTCGATAAGAAACTGAAAAACCAGCCGCAGCAATGGGGCGATCTGTATCCTGAGAAAAATTTGTAGGCGCAAAACGATCATACAATCAGACGATGGAGAACACTAAGTCAATCAGGAGATCAAGGAATCATTAAATTTTGGGCGGACCTTGTTTTCTGGTTTTCAATCCACCTGAAAATTGAATACTTTTGTGCCGCAAATAGTTAATTATTTAAAACGATTATAAATTATGGCTTCTGTACAAAAAACCTTTTTGATGATTCTGGATGGCTGGGGAATCGGTGACGGCTCGAAAAACGACATCGTGGCAACCGCTCCAACGCCGTTTATGGATTCATTACTGAAAGAATATCCCAACTCACAATTGCTTACTTCAGGCGAAAACGTAGGCTTGCCCGACGGACAAATGGGTAACTCCGAAGTGGGACACCTGAATATTGGTGCCGGCCGTGTGCTGTATCAAGACATGGTGAAAATTACCAAAGCAATACGGGATCGTTCATTGTGGGAAAATCCACAATTGCTGAAAGCTTATCAATACGCCAAAGACAACAATAAGAAAGTGCACCTGATCGGGCTGGTTGGCCCTGGAGGTGTGCACGCACTGAGTTCGCATATGGTGGCCCTTTGCCAAATGGCTACCGATTTGGGACTCGAAGATGTATTTGTTCACGGACTGACGGATGGCCGTGACACCGACCCGCGTTCAGGCTACGGTTTCCTCGAAACTGACCTGGAAGCATTGAAGGGAACGAACGGTAAATTCGCTTCTATCATTGGGCGCTACTACGGCATGGACCGGGATAAAAATTACGACCGCCTGAAACTGGCTTACGATTTATACACCAAAGGCAAAGGTGAAAAATCAACGGATTTGTTGGCTTCCATCCAGGCTTCGTACGACGCCGGAGTAACCGACGAGTTTATCAAGCCCATTTGTATGGTGAAAGAAGATGGCAGCCCGGTTGGGGTGATTGAAGAAGGAGATGTGGTGATTTGCTACAACTTCCGCACCGACCGTTTGCGTCAAACCACCATCGCATTTACGCAACAGGATTTACCTGAATTCGGCATGCACACCATGAACCTGGAATGGTACACGATGACCAGTTACAAAGCGGATTTCAAGAATGTCAATGTCATTTTTGAAAAAGAAAATCCAACCAACACCATGGGCGAAATCGTGTCGAAAGCCGGCTTGAAACAAATCCGGATTGCCGAAACCGAGAAGTACGCACACGTCACCTTCTTTTTCAGTGGTGGCCGCGAAGAGGAATTTGAGGGAGAAAGCCGCCTTCTGGTCCAATCGCCGAAAGTTCCGACTTATGACCTTCAACCCGAAATGTCGGCACCCAAAATTAAGGATGCCATCATTCCTGAGTTGCACAAAGGCGAAGTGGATTTTGTTTGCCTGAACTTTGCAAACGGTGATATGGTTGGCCATACCGGCGACTATGAGGCAATCAGCAAAGCCATTACGGCGGTTGACGCCTGTGCCAAAGAAGTGGTGGAAGCTGCGCGTGCCAACAACTACAATGTGCTGATTATTGCCGACCACGGAAACGCGGACAATGCGGTTAACCCTGATGGATCGCCCAATACCGCACACTCGTTGAACCCGGTTCCTTGCATTTATGTGAGCGACGACAAAAATTTGAAGCTAAGCAATGGGGTTTTGGCTGATGTTGCTCCCACGCTACTTTCGGAAATGGGATTGGAAATTCCGAAGGAAATGACCGGAAAAGTTTTGATTGAACGATAAATAGTTGGGAAGGTTGCATTAAGATCGTTTCGTTGATCCCGTCACCCTGAACTTGTTTCAGATCTTTCCAGAGATTGAAACAGGTCCTGAAACAAGTTCAGGGTGACTCTTTAACTGAAATTTTAATACAACCTTCCTTTCTCATTATAGGATCGAGCACATGCTGGAAATTGGAAAAGCCCTTGTAAGTTTGGATTTGTTGGAGGAACACTTCCTTTGTGATTTATTTAAATGCAAAGGAGCCTGCTGCGTGGAAGGTGATTCGGGAGCACCGCTAACTCAGGAAGAGGCCATTAAGCTTGAAGAGATTCTGCCGTTAGTGGAACCATACATGACATCTGAGGGAAAAGCCGTTGTTGGGCACCAGGGAACCAGCGTGGTGGATTCGGACGGCGATACGGTAACGCCGCTGGTGAACAACCGCGAGTGTGCGTTCACTTTTAAAGACGAGCATGGCATTGTGAAATGTGCCGTCGAAAAAGCCTTCCTGGATGGCAAAACCGACTTTCGAAAGCCGGTGTCCTGTCACCTTTTTCCCATCCGCATCTCCGAGTACAAGCGTTTTGATGCCGTGAACTACCAGGAACTAAAAATCTGCAAGCCGGGCCGTGAATGTGGTCGCGGTCAGAAACTTCCCTTGTACAAATTTCTGAAAGAACCTTTGATCCGTAAATACGGCGAGAGCTGGTACAAACAGCTTGAGGTTGCTGCCGAGGCAGAGCCCTGGAAGAAATAGCTTCTCTTTTTTTAATTCACCCAATTCGTATTTCTTTATTTCATAAATTTGGTGGTGTTATGGGGGCTTGAGTCGAAATTTTTTTGAGATTCATTCCAATGTGTAATCCAATTAAACCAAATGAAATGAGACAAATCTGTTTATTTTTTGTGCTGGCTACCGTCAGCTTGCTGATTGCCGTTCCGGCGAGTGCATCCGAAAACGAAAGTATAAAAGGTACCTGGGAATATCAAGTTCCGGCGGCGGCATACGAGTACAGTAAAGGGCAGTTGATTATTGCGGAAAAAGATGGTGAGCTGACCTTAGTTGTTAAATTTATGGATGGAACCAAAATTCCAGGTGAACAAGTGAAGTTCGAAGACAACCAACTAACATTTGGCGTAACGCTCGACAATGAATTCATTAAGGTGGCCTGTTTGCTTGACGATGGAAAACTGGCTGGTGAAGTTCAGTCGCCCGAAGGACCTACCCAGCTTACCGCAACAAAGAAGAAGCAGGAATAGCCTCAAAAAAAGAAAAAAGCATCGCTGGTGTTTCAGCTTCTGCACGACTGGCGATGCTTTTTTTATAAGGCAGTACCCGTATCGAGCGTGCTTTTGTCAATGTTGTTTTTATCCAGCAGCCATTCTACTACGCGCAGGTCGTACCGGTTAGGGCTTCTGTCGTCCTTGAATTTTTCTGTCATGGTCATAATCGCATCCTGAACCTCAGGGGTGAATTCGTTGGTATAGTCGATGGCATTCAGCGCATGCGTGCGTGCAAACGGGTCGGGATGATCCAGCACATTTAGCAAGGCCTCGAGCGCTGTTTCTTCTTCACCCAAATAATACAAAGCTTCGGCGGCCACAGTGACTACATTGGGCGATGAATCTTCCAAGGCGTTTTTCAATGGGTCTTTCGCGGATTGTGCATCCGGTCCCAAGCTCAAAAGTCCTGTTGCTCCCCAGTATCGAATGATTTCACTATTATTGCTAAGCAGCTGAATGAGTTGCGGAAGGTTTTCCTTTTTGCCCAAAGTGGCCAGCTCGGCTGTTGCGATAATCTCTTCGAGTGGAAGCTGGCCTGTTCTGAGTAAATCATAAATCGGTTGATTTTCAGCCATCATGTTTCGTTTGGCTTCGGGAATAAACCCGGTGTCGAAAATACGAATCATCCAATCATTATTGGCTTTCCGCATCCGTTCCATGACTTCGCTGTAGTTCGGGTCTTCAGCCAGGTTGTTAACCTCCCAAGGGTCATTTTCGGTGTCATACAATTCCTCTGCGGGTTTGGTATTCCAGAAAATCGATTGTTGTTCGTTGCATTCACCATTCAAATAAGCCTGTTCCCACGAAGGCATGGACGGCGCTTTCCAAAGGTAGTTCAAGTGCTGCCCGTAAATGCGGTAGGGCATGTAGTTACGGATGTAGCGGAACCTCTGATCGCGCACGGCACGGCTCATGTCGTAACGCTCGTCCATACGGCCACGGAACATGCAGGCGTATTGCGGATCTGCTGTTTTCTGGTTTCCCAGGAATGCATCTCCTTGCATGTAGTCGGGTATTTCAACCCCTATAATGCTTAGCAGCGTTGGCGCCAAATCGACAAAGCTGATGAGTCGGTTGATTTTTGAACCTGTTTTTTCTGCCGGAAACAGGTGTTTGTATTTCTCGGGGATGCGAACGATAAACGGGACGCGGGTGCCGGTTTCGTAAACAAATCGCTTGCTTCGACCCAATACCCCGCCATGATCGCCATAATAAAAAACGATGGTATTGTCGGCCAAGCCTGATTCTTCCAGTTCTTTTAGCTTTTCGCCAATCCAGGTATCCATGTCTTCCACTTTGTCATAGTACTGAGCCCAGTCGTGTCTCATTTCCGGCGTGTCAGGATGGTAGGGCGGCAACTGTACTTCTACCGGGTTATGCCGGAGTTCTTCCGTTGGAACCCATTTGTGCAAGCTGCTCTCGTGGCTGATAGTGGAATTGAAAATAGCAAAAAATGGTTGGTCTGGGCGGCGGTTTTTATAATGTGCATTCCCGCTGCTTTCGTTCCAAATCGAATCTGACTGTTCCGCTGCGATGTTGTAATCTTCTTTCGAGTTGTTGGTGCAGTAATAACCCTTTTCCCTTAAAAATTCAGGAAAAAGCCGGATAATATCCGATTTCTGGTAGTAGCTTCGCATGTGCTGATGGCCCCCCGAATTGGCGTAAACACCAGTAATAATGGTATTTCTTGCAGGTGCGCAGACTGGCGCATTCGCGTAAGCGTGGGTGTATAAAAAGCCCTCCGATGCCAGTTGGTCCAGGTTTGGAGTTGTGGCAAATACATCACCGTAACAACCCAATAGCGGGCTATTATCTTCGCTGGTAAGCCATAAAATGTTGGGCAATTCTTTCGCTTGCTGGCTCTGGCAGGCGTTCAGTCCAATTGTTGTAAGCAGAGCCAGGCCCAGGAATTGGTTGTTTTTTTTCATTGTCAATATAGACAGTTTCGTCGTTTAGTCTAATTCAGGCAACAATCTCTACCCGGTTGCCTTCCGGGTCAAGAATGACCGACTCATAAAAGCCATCGCCCGTGGTTCGGGGCTCGCTCACCACCTGAAACCCATCTTTTCGAAGTTGCTCAGTTAGTGCATTTACTTTTTGTTTTGAGCCCACCTGTATGGCGAAGTGGGTCAAGCCTGAAAACTGTTTGCGCGGATCGTTCTTCGATTTGGGAATGCCCGGCATTTGCATCAGTTCAATAGCGCAATCGCCATCAAACCGGAGGAAGTAGGATTTAAAGTCTCTGCTGTGGTTGAAATACGCCTCGTCAGAGCTGGCATCGAAGTAATGGATATAAAAATTCCGCATTCCTTCCAGGTTAAACGTCCAAATTGCAAGGTGTGAAATTTTCATTGTCTGTTATTTATGAGGTTAATGTTTGGTCTTCTTATGAGGTTAATGTTTGCTCTTCCATATTCCATTCCCGAAAAAAATGCTCCAGGTAGGTTTCCATAAACCGATGACGCTTTACTGCAATTTTCTTCGCTGTTTTCGTATTCATTCGATCTTTGAGTAATAACAATTTTTCGTAGAAGTGGTTAATGGTTGGCGCCGTTGATTTTTGATATTCTGAAAAGCTGGCGTGCATTTCCGGCTGAACCTTGGGGTCGTAAATCAAGCGGCCTTTATGTCCACCATAGGCAAAGGTGCGGGCTATGCCAATGGCGCCCATGGCATCAAGCCGGTCGGCGTCCTGAACGATGCAGGCTTCGATTGATCCGGGGACGGTGTCCACTTCGGCCCCTTTAAAGGAAACTTGGTTGATGATGGTTTGAATTTGAGTTCTGTGCTGCTCATCGAGTCCGATCTGAGTCATCCACGCCATCGCCTTCGATTCCGATTGGGAGCCCAGCTTCCAGTCGTCCATATCGTGCAACAGGGCAGCCATTTCAATTATGAACAGACGACCACCTTCCTTGGCCGCAATTTGTTTTGCCAATTGCCATACCCGGTACAGGTGCCACCAATCGTGCCCGCTGCCTTCGCACGCGAAGCACGACCTGACGTGGTGGGCTGTTTTCTGTATTTGTTCTTCCTTTTTCATCGCGTAACCAAAGCTACATAAATCTATCGACAAGTATAATCGGTAGCCGATCTTTTGTATGAAGATTTAATGGTGCTGATTGGTGCTGAACTTCATCATTCATCCCGACGGGTAGTTGCTTCATTTTGCCAGTAGGCCTACATCTCCTAAAACATGTTAAAAAGGGTTTGCATGTCACAGAATTGTGTATTTTTGCTGATCTTTAATGGTGTTCTCTTGTTGTAGAGGATGTTATGATTGAGGGGATTATAGAATGGAAGAAATGAAAAAATTAACGATGCCCGCCATGTTGCAGGCTAGTTTTAAAAAATTTGCCAATCAGAATTCATTGAGTTTTGTGGGCGAGGAAATAAAAACATACAGCCAGTTACAGGCTGAAGTTGAAGCATTGGGAACTTATCTGCGAGGACTGGGAATCGAGAAAGGAACCAAGGTGGCCATCTTAAGTACGAACATGCCCAATTGGGGAGTGGTCTTTTTTGCTATTGCATCGATTGGTGCCATCGCCGTTCCAATATTGCCAGATTTTCATCCGGCTGAAATTCGAAACATCATCCAGCATGCGGAAGCAGAGGCTGTTTTTGTTTCCGAAAACTTGATGAGTAAGCTGGAGCCGGAAGAATACCCGATGGTGAAGATCATTCAGATTGAAACACTGAAAGAACGCCATGCTGAGGATTATCCCGGCCAAGCAGTTGAAACACCAGAGACCTTTCAGTATACAGATGTTGACGAGGAAGACTTACTGTCGATTATCTATACATCGGGCACAACAGGTAAGTCGAAAGGGGTGATGTTGACTCACAAAAACATCGTTTGGACAGCCAAACAAAGCCGGACCTTACAGTTTATCGATACGACAGACCGGTTTATATCTGTACTGCCACTTTCGCATACCTTTGAAAATACACTGGGGCTTATTTTTCCGGTGATGTTTGGCGCATCGGTTTATTACCTTCGGAAACCGCCCACAGGCCCGGTATTGTTGCCAGCCTTGCAAGTGGTTAAACCAACCATTATGCTGGTGGTACCGCTGATTATTGAGAAAGTTTACAAGGGAAAAATTCTGCCTCAAATCAATAGTAAAGCCATTACGCGGGCACTTTATAAAGTCCGGCCATTTCAAATTTTGCTGAGCCGCATTGCCGGCAAAAAGCTATACAAAACCTTTGGTGGTGAGCTGAAGTTTTTCGGCGTGGGCGGCGCAAAATTGAACGATCAGGTGGAACGTTTCCTGATGGATGCCAAGTTTCCCCTGGCGATTGGCTACGGATTAACTGAAACTTCCCCTTTACTGGCTGGTGCAGTTGGGCAAAATGTTTGCTTTTTATCAACTGGAATCCCCATGGAAGGCGTTAAGTTGAGGATTGCCAATGCCGACCCGGTAACCGGCGAGGGCGAAATTCAGGCAAAAGGCGAAAACGTGATGAAAGGCTATTACAAAGAGCCGGGGCTGACCAAAGAGGTTTTCACCGAAGATGGTTGGTTTAAAACCGGTGATTTGGGTCGATTCGACAAGTCAGGACTTTTGTACATCCGCGGACGGATTAAAAATATGATCGTGGGATCGAGTGGCGAAAACATTTATCCCGAAGAGATTGAATCACTCATCAACCGCATGGAATACGTATTGGAGTCGTTGGTGGTTGAGAAAAAAGGTCGCTTGGTGGCTATGGTTCACCTCAATATGGAAGAGATTGAGATGCGGGTAAAGAACATGAAATCGATGCGAGACGAAGCCGTCAGCAAAATTAATTCACGTGTTGATGAAATTCTGGGTGAAATCCAGAAAAAAGTGAACGAAGAAGTGAATAAGTTCTCACGTATTCAGATGGTTGTTTTACAGCCTGTTCCGTTTGAGAAGACACCCACTCAAAAAATTAAGCGTTTTCTGTATTATCAAGGAGAATAATTCTTAACATTGGCTTAGAATTTGATAGTGAAACAAGTTCAGTTTCGAACAAATTTTAAGAACAATTATCAGTTTAAAGATTAGAAAAGGAATTATTCAGATGAAAAAAATGAATGTTTTTGTAGCCTTACTCATGAGTGGGGCTATTTTAATGGCTGGCTGTTCAAGTAGCCAGTGGGCAACACAAAACAATAAAACCAAGGGTGGTGTGTTAGGTGGAGCAGGTGGAGCGTTGCTGGGTGCCGGAATTGGCGCCATGGCCGGAAAAGGCAAAGGAGCGGCTATTGGAGCTGCTGTTGGTGGCGCGGTAGGCGCCGGAGCTGGCATTCTGATTGGCAAGAAGATGGATCAGCAACAGGCCGAGTTGGAACGAATTGAAGGAGCTCAGGTGGAAGCAGTGACGGATGCCAATGACTTGCAGGCGATTAAAGTAACGTTTGACAGTGGGATTCTGTTCGCCACCGGCAAGAGCGACCTCAGTGCCAGCTCGAAGGAGGCTTTGAACAGGTTTGCCAACTCGTTGAAAACGACATCGGAAACAGATGTCACCATTTATGGACACACCGATAATACCGGATCAAGGGCAATCAACGAGAAACTTTCCAATGAGCGAGCCGAAGCGGTTGCCAAATTCCTGATCGGTAACGGCATTCATGGTGAGCGTTTGACGACAGCCGGAAAGGCTTACGACGAACCGGTGGCTGATAACACAACCGTTGAAGGTCGGGCTAAAAACCGTCGGGTTGAGATTTACATTGCAGCCAATGCAACCATGATACAGCAAGCAGAAGAAGGCAAATTGAATTAGAAATATCAAGAATCAGTTGAACAGGCTATTTCCATTGGGAGTAGCCTTTTTTCTGAAAAGAAATGTTCGGTTCGGGTTGAAGTTTTACAGCTGTTGCAAAAGTACTGTTTGTCTAACATCTTCATGGTAGTAATCATAAGTCCTTTGTTTTTTTTTGAGGCTTTAACCAAACATTTCACGCATTCGTCGGTATAAGGAAAGACATGGTTTTCTGTTTCAGCTGTCTTTCGGCAAGCTGGTAGCGATTAACCATTTTTTAGTGTCCACCAATAATCCTGATGCCATGAATTTTCAAGAGCATGCCATATACCACATTTACAACCGGTCAAATGAAACGCTGTTTCGGTCGCGGGAAGATTATTTGTTTTTTGTGCAAAAGCTTGAGGCATTTCTGTTGCCCTGCTGCGATGTGCTTGCTTGGTGTTTATTGCCCAATCATTTCCACCTGATGATCAAAGTGAAAGCCGAAGGTGTTGCCTGGACCGATTCGAAGTTTCGGCGCAAGACTCAACGGCTTACGGAAAAGTTGAGTTTTCTGGCTGGCGCTTATACCCAGGGATTTAACCGACGTTATGGGCGACGCGGACATTTATTTGCGCATTCAACCAAAGCCAAACGGCTGAATGATGAGTCGGTGTCCATTTTTAACGATTTTGGCCAGGTCGATTATGTGACCACCTGTTTCCTGTACATCCATCAAACTCCTGTGATGGCAGGCTTGGTTAACGATCCCGCCCAATGGGAAATGTCTTCGTTCAATGACTATACGGAAGGCAGGAGTGGCTCGTTTGTCAACAAGGAAATGGCTTATCAGCATCTTGCCCTTGCTCCGCACGAGGTTGAAATTCAGTCGACAAGTTACCTGGATGATGTGCTTTTGAACGAGCTTTACTGATTTTGGTTCGTTAGCGTCTCAGCTTTCGTTGGTTATTGTTGAAAATAAACCTTTGCCTTTGCGTTCCGGGACTAAGATTTCCAAGGCCTGAGGATTTATTTCTACGTTTATTTCCTTCAATCGTCCAATAAGTTCCCCATCGATCTGAAGTTCTTTTTTTTCATAATTGTGAATAGTCGCTTTTTTGCCACTGAAGCTTTTGATGTAATCCAATTCATGAATTTTTCGGGTGAAGAATGGAACGATCATTTGGAACAGATGCCAAACGGAGTACGGTCGGACAAAGATAATTTCAAACTGGCCGTCGCTGATGTTTCCCCGGGGGTTAATCATGGCGCCGGTGCCGTATTTGGTCGCATTGGCAATCACAACCATATAAGCTTTCTTAATGATTTTTCGGCCATCGAGGGTCACCTTAAATTTGAGCGGTTTGGCAGCAAAAAGCTCTTGAATGAAGTGCTTGGCATAGCCCGGAAAGCCACGGATTTGATCCCGCTCGAAGCGCTTGACAACTTGCGCATTAATACCAACATCAGCGAGATGCATGGAGATGTATGCTCGGTTGATGACCAGCAAATCGATGGCTTTGGTTTTATCTGCAACAATGGTTTCCAACGCTTTGTCTGGATTTTGTGGAATTTCCAGCTCTTTGGCCATTCCGTTGGCCGATCCAAGCGGAATAATTCCCATGCGAATATTTTTATTCATCAGTATCTTAGCCAGTAAATTGCAGGTGCCGTCACCGCCCACGGCCACCACTTTATCCGGTTCATATTTTTCAATCGATTCGGAAATGAGCTTGGCATCATGTTGCCCTTTGGTATGATACACTTCAAAAGTAAAATGTCGTTGTTCCGAAAAGGTTTTTATTCTCTCCAGCAGATCGTTTTTGTCAATGTCGCCCGAAATGGGGTTGATGACGAACAGGATTTTTTGCGGTTTATTTAATTGATTATTTGGCATGTGTTATGCAATCTTTTTCCCTATAACTTATAAATCTCATGCCAAAAAAGCAGGCTTATGGTGAAGGCGACCAAAACATTTCGATATTTTAAAAAGATAACCCAAAGTGTTTATAAGCGAATCAAACTGTTTGTCAAGTACCGTTTGGGATGGTTGGGTGTCCCCATCATTATTCCGTACCATGGCTATGGCAATGGGAAACAGCTGCTGGTTAGTGGCTACGTGACCGAAGATAAGGGCATGGCCAAGCCCGATGAGAAGCATACCCGATGGGAGAATCTGTTGGCGATGATCAAGCGATATTCGAGTGATGAAATTCCAGGTGCAAACGTTGAAGTTCAGGTTAATGGCGAACGGCAGGAGGCGATTACCGGTGAAACAGGCCTGTTTAAAGTTCGGTTCGATTCCGTTTCGCCGGTTACCAATCCGAATTCGGTGTGGCTTCCTTACGTGGCTACCCTTCATTCTGACATTACCGGCGAGGAACGAAAGGTGAGCACCCGCGGTGAAATCCTGATTCCGGGGACAGATGCCGAATTTGGGGTGGTGTCGGATGTGGATGATACGATTTTGGTGAGTCACGCCACCCAGGCGTTGCGCAAACTATGGCTCATGCTTTGGCGAAATTCGCGCACCCGAAAACCGTTTCCGGGTGTGGCGGCTTTTTATCGGGCTCTCCATGTGGGGCAAGACGGCAAACAATCCAACCCATTTTTTTATGTGTCAAGCAGTGAGTGGAATTTATACGATTTGCTCGAAGATTTCTGCATTCACCATGGGTTTCCGAAAGGGGTATTTTTGTTGCGTGAGCTGAAGGTAAATATACTGAAGTTCTGGAAGTCGGGAGGCGGCGATCATCAGCATAAGTATCGTAAAATTAAGACCTTGTTCGAAACTTACCCTGCCATGTCATTTATCCTGATTGGCGACAACGGACAGCACGATCCTGAAATCTACAGCCAAATTGCCGCGGAATATCCCAACCGTATTCGCGCTGTGTATATTCGGGTGGTACGCAAGAAAGCTCGGGAGCAGCGGTTAAGCAAGATTTTGTTCCAAATGGAGCAGTTGAATGTGCCCATGATTTTAGCTTACGATACGATTGAAGCTGCCCGCCATGCCATTGAAAACAACTTTATCGCGCCTGATTCAGCGACTGAAATTGCACGCGATGCACAAGGCGACCTGGAAGAAGGATCGTAGCCGCAGGCCAGGCCTATTTTTGTTCTATTTTCTCTTTGATGAATTCGTCAGTTTTTTCTTCCATTTTTTTGACCTTGTTTGTTGGATCTTTCTTTTCGACAAACTTAATGAGCCGTTTCAGTGCCGGGATTGCCGGCGAAAGCAGAAAGGCTCCGATGCCCAAACAAACATATCCGAGCGGAATGAATGGAACAAACATAAACAGGATGCCAAGCAGGAAAACGAGGCCACCAATCAGGTAACGAATATTGGCTTTGATTTTATTTTTCCAGTGACTTAATCGATTCATGGGGTCCAAAATTTTATTCTGTCATTGACTATCAAGAGCAGTAAAAATGATGCCAAAAGAAAATAGCGGGCGATGGACTGCCTGTTCGTACCCCTTCACCAAGGGGTGACTACCCCTTCCCTAAGGGGTAATTATCCCTTCCCTAAGGGGCGATCACCCGTTCACCAAGGGGTAATAGCCCCTTGTCTAAGGGGTAATCACCCGTTCACCAAGGGGTAGTAGCCCCTTGTCCAAGGGGTCATCACCCCTTATCGAAGGGGCTGTCACTCGTTCGGAAGGGGTAAACGCGCGACAGGAAGCATAAAAAAAGGATCACCTACCCGGCAATCCTCCAATATTTTATGGTTTTGAACGATTAGATATCATCATCATCATCATCATCGTCATCCGCATCGTCGTCGTCATCATCATCGGCTGCATTATCTTCCAAATTTTCAGCAATGTAGTCCAGCTCGGCATACTTGTCTTCGTAAATTGAACGCGACTCATCTTTTAAGGTGCCGTCATCGTCGTAGTCATCGTCATCGCTAATAATGTCTTCGGCTTGTTGGGTCGTCATTCGCACCAAATAATACTTTTCGTCTGTTTCAAACGGCAGCGCACTTACCAGCAAACCGTCCTTGTTGGTAAATGTGATCAGGTGCTGGCTGAATCCTTCAGGATACACCAACTTAATCTGTTCCTGGATTTTATTTTCCAGCTTTTCGAAATCTTTAATTACTCTTGGTTTGCTGACAGTCATGGTTTTATCCTCCGTATCTTTTGCGCCCAGAAAGGCAGTTATTAGCTATTTTTTTGTGTTATAAACTTGTCGAAAAATACAAAAATGAGTCAATAAAAAAATAGGTTTGATAGCATTCCCTGTGTTTTTTTTGATTTTCATTCAGATGATTCACGACCTGTGCTTCCAGGACGGGTTTAAGTTTCTGATTGTTAGTCGTTAGTTTACCATTTTATTTGGCCTGTTTCTAAACGCGGCATGTTGTCTAAATCAAAAAAAACATTGATCAGGCCGATTTCCTTGAAGCTATTCAAGTCATTTTTGGTGATAGGCGCTTCGTGAATTCGACCCTCGGCAAGCAATTTCTGACGTTGGGTTCCGTGCAACAAAGGCTGGTCTGGTGTCCACCATTTTTGACCATCAAACAATACGAGGTTGCCAATAAAGCAGTCGGTCACCAGACCTTTCTTGATAATGATGATTTCATCGGCGGGTCCACGTTGGTCGTACAGTGCTTGCAAGTTGGAACGGTCGGCGTATTTGTAGGCGTATTCAATCGAATCGTCATAAACCACCTGCAAACTTTTTATGTCTCGGGCTTGATAGGCGATGAATTCAATTGTTTCGATTGTTTCGCCATAAAGGATCCGGCATCGAAAAAGTCCGTTCCGGCAATTTTCAGGAATCACAATCACATCCTGCAAATCGATTTCAGGCAGCGAAAACAAGTCTTTTCTGGCTTTGTTGAAGCGCCGGTTGTGCCACGGCATGTTTGCCGGCTTTCCGTTTTCAATTTTTATGGTTTCAAGCAAGAGGGACATAGACTTTGTTTACTAGTTCTTCGTATTCCTGCTGGCAATTACTCTGGAAAGTAATACCACCGCCACTCTTAAAGGTCAGCTGTTCATTGTGTTGCTCAAGGTAGCGAATTAAGACACAGCTATCCAGGTTTTCTCCATCAAAAACACCAAATATGCCGGTGTAGTAGCCGCGATCGTATTTTTCGGCTTCTTTAATAATGGCTACTGTTTTCTTTTTGGGTGCCCCGCTGATTGAACCAGCAGGCAGAAGCGTGGCAACAATACTACCCAGGTTTTGATGGTAATCAGGTGTCAGCTTCCCGGTAATTTGCGAACTCATTTGCAGCAGTTCACTCCGGTTCGACTTGATGTGGTCGAGGTAGCGGTATTTTTTTACCTGCACCTGGTCCGCCACCATGCTCAGGTCGTTTCGGATCAGATCAACAATGGTATTGTGCTCGGCCAGTTCCTTTTTATCATTTTTCAGAATGAAGGCGGCATTTTCAAGCCTTGCGTCTATGGTCCCTTTCATGGGAAAGGACGAGATTTCCTGGTTTTCAATCCGGATAAAGATTTCGGGCGAAAAACAGACAAACTCATTTTTTAGCAAGAGCTTATAAGGCGAATGGCTGGCCTGAAAAATTTCAGCAAGCGATAAACTGGTTTCGATACGGCTGGGCATGGTCAGGTTTAGTAAATAACTGTCGCCGTTGTGCAGGTGGTGCTGTACAAGCGCAAAGGCTTTTTGATAGCGGGCGTAACTCACCGGACAAACCTTCCAGCTGATTGGCCCGGTTGTTTTTTGTACGGGCTCAAAGTTGCTGTGTTTTGGCGTTTGCCAAAGCAGGTGCTGTCGGCTTTCTTCCCACTCCCAAACCCGGGCTTTCTGAAAATCGAAGTCAATCAGGAAAACGAAAGGCTTTTTCGCTTTTCCCAACTCATTCATCTTGAGTATCGTCTGTTCTTTGTTCGTTTGCATGAAGGGTGCAAAGATAGAAAAATGCATAGCAATCCGTGATCTAAACATTGCCGGTCAACCTGAAATATTTGGGGTTTTAGCTGGGCAATTTCCACCGCTTTTGTAGATTTGTGGTTCAATCTGTTACTATGGGAATTGCTGAAAACATAAAACAAGTAAAGAAGGAATTGAATGAAGGTGTTTGCCTGGTGGCGGTGTCGAAAACCTGGCCGGCACAAGCCATCATGGAAGCCTACCAAACGGGACATCGGGTGTTTGGCGAAAACAAAGTGCAGGAGTTAATTCAAAAGCAGGAAGAACTGCCGAAAGATATTGAATGGCACTTTATTGGGCACCTGCAAACTAACAAGGTTAAATATCTGGCACCATTTATCAGCCTGATTCATGGTGTTGATTCGCTCAAACTTCTGAAAGCCATCAACAAAGAAGGACGGAAAAATAAGCGGGTAATTCCGTGTTTGTTGCAGTTTCATATTGCTGAAGAAGAAAGCAAGTTCGGGCTCAGTTTGGACGAAGCCAAAGCCTTGCTGTCCAGTCCCGATTTTGCTGCGCTGGAGTTTATTGAGCTTCGCGGAGTCATGGGCATGGCGACTTATACCGACGACTTGGATCAGGTGAAAAAGGAGTTTCTGTCGCTTAGTCAATATTTTCAGAACTTAAAAGAACACTACTTTCAGGATCAGGCGTCGTTTTCGGAGATTTCCATGGGCATGTCCGGCGATTATCAGTTGGCTGTCGAAGCCGGGAGTACCATGGTTCGTGTCGGGAGTAAAATCTTCGGAGAACGGGAGTATCATTGAATAATATCAAAACAGAGTAAATTTTTTAATATCTTCGGATCATAAAAAAAAAAGCAAAATGGTGAATTTAGAGACAACATATATGGGTTTGAAATTGAAAAACCCAATTGTAGTGGCCAGTTCAGGCCTGACCAATTCAGTAGAAAAAATTAAGTCGCTCGAAGAGGCGGGGGCAGCAGCTGTTGTTATTAAATCGCTTTTTGAAGAGCAAATCAACAGCGAAGTGAGCCACTTGATTAACAAAGATCCGCAAAACCTCTATCCCGAGGCCGAAGATTATATTTGGAACTACACCCGCAACAACTCCATCACGGCCCACCTGGAGCTGGTGAAGGCTGTCAAGAAAGCGGTGTCTATTCCCATCATTGCCAGCATCAATTGCGTCACTTCCAAAGAATGGACAAGTTTTGCCCACGATTTTGAGAAAGCCGGCGCCGATGCGCTGGAGCTTAACCTGTTTGTTGTTCCAACCGACCGGAAGCAGTCGGGCGCCGATATTGAGCAGTTGTATGTTGACGTGTTGGCGAAAGTGAAAAAGGAAGTCAACATTCCGGTGGGCGTAAAAATCGGTTCCTACTTTTCAAACCTCCTGAATATGGTTGAAAAATTGATGGCCAATGGCGCTGCATCGGTGACCATGTTCAACCGGTTTTATGAGCCCGACATTAACCTCGACAAGCTGGAGCTTTCTTCCTCCGAAGTGTTTAGCTCGCCAGCCGAAATGAGTCGTACGCTGCGTTGGGTTGGATTGGTGAATTCGGCGCTTCCAAAACTCGAGATCGCTGCATCAACTGGAATTCACGATGGAGCAGCGGTTGCCAAACAATTGCTGGCCGGTGCGCAGGTTGCTCAACTTTGTTCGGTGGTTTATATTGAAGGGGCACAGGTGCTTAACGGTATTCTGTCCGATCTGGAAGCCTTTATGGAAAAATGGAATTTCGAAACCATCGATGCCTTCCGCGGACGTCTGTCTTACGCCAAACTTGAAGATCCGATGCTCTATGAGCGTGCCCAGTTTATGAAGTACTTCTCCTCTAAAAATTGATGATTATTCGGTGACCAAACAACCCATGACCAGTAACGAATCGCTAAACTCTGTTTTATGAAAGTTAATTTGCTGGTCATTGTTTTTTTGTTTGTTAGTCAACTGGCGGTTGCTCAAACTCAGATTAGGGCATTGGAAGATGCACAGCTTGATTATTGTGGTGATCCGGTGGAAATTGGTTCACTGGTGCTGATCATCAGAGAAGATATCCCCGGGCTAAAAATCTCCATTTCCAATTACATACATGGCGAAGATCAATTGAGTTTTGCGGAAACTGAAAAGATCAAAGCGGATTGGGATACCAATTTAGGTTCCCTTTTTCTTACCGGCAATGCTACGGCAGCCGAATACCGGGCAGCGGTCGGGCAGGTGGAATATACCAATCTGGCGGCTTCGCCCACAAATGGTGTTCGGTCGGTTGCAGTCACCTTGCAGGATGCCGACTACTTGCCGGCGACGGGCCACTTCTACCGGTACATAAATAAACCTGGTATCACCTGGACGGATGCAAAAGCAGAGGCGGAGTCGGCGGAGATGAAATACAATGGCTTGCAAGGCTATTTGGCAACCATTACTTCTAAAGCGGAGAATGATTTTATTCGCGACAAGGTAACCGGCTTTGGCTGGATTGGTGCGAACGATGTTGAGGTGGAAGGCGACTGGCGATGGGTAACCGGCCCGGAAGCAGGAACTCTATTCTGGCGCGGTCAGTCGAATGGACAGCGTATAAACAATCAGTATTCTTTTTGGAGCGCCGGCGAACCAAACAACTCCTATCCGCAGAGCAATGGAGGACTGGGAGAAGATTATGCCCACGTGACTCAAAATCCAGGCAGTGCGCCGGGTTCATGGAATGACTTGCGAAACGAAGGAGATGGGCCAACATCACAGTATTATAACCCACAAGGCTATTACATCGAATATGGTGGAATGACCGGCGATCCGGATATCAGCCTTTCAGCTTCTTTCAATATCAATGTGTGGAATATTGAATTTGATACGGAGCTGGATAAAGCTATTTGCATGAACGACGAAGTTCAGCTTAACCACGAGTTCGTTGGTTCGTACGAGTGGTTCCCAAAAGCGGGGCTTGACGATCCGTATATTTCCAATCCAATCGCCAGCCCGACAGAGACGACGGTTTACAAAGTGGTTTCGACCAATGGCAGCTGTGTTGATTCTGCCTTCTTTACGGTTGAAGTCAGATCGCTTCCCGTGGTTGATTTTGGTGGTGACCGCAACATTTGCCTGGGCGACAGCACCGAGCTCGATGCCGGGGTTCACTCCATTTACCAATGGAATGACGGTTACGACCAGCAAAAGTTTTACACTTCCGAAGCGGGAAACTACAGCGTCCGTGTTGAAGATGAATTTGGTTGCGAAACCGAAGCCGAAGTGAGCGTCACGGTGCACGCGTATCCGGTCATCGATTTAACAGCCACGGACACTTTGTTTTGTGATGAAATGAGCGGACAGATTGCTGTTGAGGTAGACAAGGGGCAATTGACGTGGCAGCCGTTGGCTTCGGCTTTAAGTTTTTCGTCCAATTCAAACCCAAGTGAAGCCACCGCCACCGATTGGGGCACCTATAAAACGTATCTGACAGCGACCGACCAATTCGGATGTGCGACGACGGATTCACTGAATCTGAGCTTCTACAAAACCCCGAAAAGTACCTTCAGTATTGATAGTGCAGCGTGCTACGGTTATAACCTTGATGTTCTTTATACCGGTGATGGAACCTTGGAGGCCGAGTACAATTGGTTTTTCTTTGATTCAATTTACGCATCCGGAACCGGATTGACTGAGGTGAACGTTGCGCTGGGTTTTGATAGCCGCGATAACCGGACTTTGGGCCTGATGGTGAATGAAGGGGGCTGTTTAAGCGATACTGCTTGGGAACACATCAAAGTAATTCCCAAAATGGAGATCAGTGCCCTTGATTACGACCACTGTGAACCATTCGAGGTTGAATTCAAATCGGATTCCCCGGAAGAGGTGGTGAGCTACAGTTGGACATTTGGAGATGGGGGAACCAGTGCTGCCCAAAATCCGGCTTATACTTATATGGAAGATGGCATTTTTGATGTGGGTTTGCGTATTGTTTCGGACGAAGGTTGTGAGAATTATGGTCTGATGGAAGATCTGATCAGGGTTAACCCGGTGCCCACCGTGGAGACCTCGCTTGATCCGGATTCCTGCTTCGATCATCAGTTTGAAGTGCGCTACACGGGTACGGCCAACCCGCAGGATACTTACCACTGGGACTTGTCGGCATTGGATGCGGAAGAGCTTGTCAATGATCCGGGAACAGGGCAGGGGCCATTTGAAGTTCAGTTGTTGAACAAGCCGCAGGCCACTATTGGTCTGCAAATTACAACAGCGTATCAATGCGAAACTGAGCAGGTATTTTTTCCGGTTAAACGCAAGCCTTGGGTGCAACTCAATGCTGATGTGCTGGAAGGTTGTTCGCCTCTGGAGGTGAACTTTCAGGCTATCGCTGAAGATCCGGTCGATGAGCTGAACTACTTCTGGAACTTTGGTCAGCAATCCGCCTACGAAGCTGAATCGGATGCGCCGTTTCGCCGTTTTGGAACGCCCGATCAGGAATTGGTCATCTCGGCCGTTGCCGTTTCGAGCCTGACCGGTTGTGCCGATACCAGCTGGCTGGCGCAGTCGGTTCGCGTTTTTCCAAAGCCCAGCGCTGCTTTTCGTCCAAATCCGCCTGAAGTCAATATCCTGGCGCCCACAATTCAGTTTGAAAACGAAAGCCAAGCCGCGAGCTCCTACTCTTGGAGTTTTGGCGACTCCATTGGATTTTCCGAAGAACACAGCCCCAGCTACAATTACACCAAATTGGGTTGGTTTGAAGTGGAATTGATTGCCGAAAATGAATTTTTTTGTGTCGATACCGTGACGCAGCTTGTTTTGATCGCCCCCGACCGGGTTTTTCCTCCCAATGCGTTCAACCCAAACAGCTCGAACCCTGAAAATCGCGTGTTCTTGCTTCGGCACGATGGAATTTTGGAAGAAGGCTACCACCTGCAAATCTTTAACCGCTGGGGCGAAAGGATTTACGAAGCCAGGAACGAGTTTGCTGGCTGGGATGGCAAAATGAAGAACGGACAGAATGCGCCGACCGGAGTTTATACCTGGGTGCTGGTTTATCAGGATTTTCTTGGCAAGAAACAAAGTCAGAGCGGAACGGTTACGCTGGTTTATTAGATTGAACTTGCAGCGTAAAGCTGGACGTCAAGCAAAACGATGGTGCCTTTTTTTACCGTAGGCAGTTTGCGCACAACCTGCAATCCCGATTAATTTTCTTTTCAAAAAATACTGACGGTATGGGGTGATTCGAAAAATCGAAGTAAATCATCATGCAAACAATTTTAATTGCTGATCGTTCTAATTTTTAGAATGAAACTTTAAAGCATTAATAATATGGAATTTAACGAGAAAATTAAAGAGGAATTGGAAAGTCGAATCAGAAAGTTGGAAAATTTTATTGCAGACAAAGGAATCGGTTCGAAACAGCTTAACAAAGCAAGAAATGCGCAACGCAATGTGAATATAGCTGTCTTTGTGGGCAGTTTGATTGCTATTGGCGGAATTGGTGTGTGGGCCATGCGTCGCAACAGGAACGAAAACTAGCCATTTATCGCATTAAAGTACCTGTGCGCCTATTTTGCCAGCCAGCCCTTGTTTTTAGGAGATTAATATCCAAGTACAAGCTCCTGTAAATGTTGTATTTACAGGAGCTTGTGTTTGGTGTGGCGAAGCTGCCGGAGCCGACAAGCAGTGTCTTTCGGTTTGCCAATGAATGGTGGTCGGGCGAGTCATCGGATTGTGTCTCTGAACAATCGACTTTTTCTTATAAAGTATTTATCTTGAGTTTATGACGAGTGTTCCCAGTTGGGTTTGACCATAAGCACCCCTTCAATTGAAAAGTCGGGATTGACGATCAAAAAATCGTGTATGGGCAAGTTTCTTTTACCAGATGGATTTTTTGAAGCGCTATGGGGTGATCACTTTGATCGGTTTTTTTTCAATGATTCTGACCGCCTATCGCCCCCTTCACATGTGAAAAATTGTTCGATTTTGATTCTTTTGGAAAAATATCCGTCCGTAAGATGCGCGATACTTCAATGATTGCTAAATTTATGAATCATTTAATCAAACCTATACTATGGATAAGCCAGATCTTTCTCTCAGTTTAAAAAAATGCTCCCCATGCCACTTCATATTTTATGCAGCGCTCCTATTTTCTTTGGTTTCTTGTTCTTCGCGAAATATTGCTGTTGAAGATTTACGCTGCGAATATCAATCCAACCCTTTGGGAGTTGATGTACAAAGTCCCCGTTTTTCATGGAAAATAATGTCGGATGAGCGGGGTGTTTATCAGCGTTCATACCAGGTTTTGGTAAGTAAAAGTTTGAAGGAAATTGACCAGAAGAACGGGCAAATATGGGATTCGGGCATAGTGGAATCGGCAAAAACCGTAAATGTCGAATATGAAGGAATTCCGCTGGAGAGCAACCAGACCTACTTTTGGAGCGTTTGCGTAAGGGCCGATGATGGTGCGGAGTATTGGAGTAAGCCAGCATCGTTTCATACCGGGTTTTTTCATCCTGCTGACTGGCAAGCGAAATGGATTACAACCAATGAAGAAATTGTGGATGCCAGTCCCATCTTCAGAAAAGAATTTTCATTTGATAAGAAGGTCAAACAGGCTTTTGCCTTTGTTACAGCTGCAGGCTTTTACGAGCTTTATTTGAATGGACAAAAGCTTGGCGAACATGTGTTGGACCCTGCAATTACCGATTACAGAAAGCGAGTCCTGTATTCGACTTTTGATGCCACCGAACTTTTGCAGAAAGGCAAAAATGCTTTGGGTGTGATGCTTGGGAATGGTGCCTACAATTTGCGTAAAACTAACGAGCGGTATAGTTGGGGAAGTGACGGCAGCCAACTCGGAAACCCATGTTTTATTATGCAGCTCAACATCACGTTTGACGACGGCAGCCATGACGTGGTTACCACCGATGAAACCTGGAAATATACGGAAGGGCCAATTAGTTTCAACAATATTTATGGAGGCGAGGATTATGATGCCCGCAAGGAAATTGACGGATGGGCTTCGGCCAACCTCACCGCTGATGACTGGGCGAATGCAAAACTGGCACCGGATCCGGGAGGAAAGCTCAGGGCGCAACTATTGCCGCCCATTCAAGTAGCGGAAACTGTTCTTCCGGTTACTTCAACTCAAATATCTGATGGTGTTTACTTGTTTGATTTGGGACAAAATATTGCCGGATGGTGGCGTGTGGAAATGAAGGGAAAAGCAGGCCAGTCCATTCGTGTACGGGGCGCAGAAACCTTAAATGATTCGCTGTTTCCAAAACCGTTGGAGGCCGGCGACTGGTTAAGTGAGAAGGACAGGTATCATGCGTTGACATGGACCGATTATACTTTGAAAGATGACGAAGATGCTATATATGAACCCCGTTTCTTCTATACCGGTTTTCGCTACATCGAAGTGACTACAAGTGATCGCAAAAATTTGGACAAACTAAAGGTTGAAGGCAGAGTGGTGCGTTCAATGATCGAGCGAAATGGAACCTTTGTATCCTCAGATTCGTTGTTGAACCAAATTCACAAAGCTGGTCTATGGTCGCAAAAGGCAAATAATATTTCGTACCCAACTGATTGTCCGCAGCGGGAAAAAGGGGCGTATAACGGTGATGGGCAGGTGATTGCAGAAACATCAATCCATGATTTTCAAATGGCTTCCTTTTATACCAAATGGCTAAACGATATGCGCGATGCGCAGGAAGAAAACGGCCGTATCCCAAATACATCACCCACGCTTGTTGGTGGAATGGGTGGGGGAGTTGCGTGGGGAAGCGCGTATATCCTGATTCCCTATTGGATGAACCATTATTATAATGATACACGGATTTTGAAGGAACATTATCCAGCCATGAAGAAATACCTGCAATACCTGATCAATTTGGCCAAAACAGATGCCAATCCTGATGAACCGTACATTGTTAATGATTTTGATAGTTACTGGTATTCGTTGGGGGAATGGTGTGCGCCCGGGGAGTCTGATTGTCCCAATCATCTGGTTGTCAATACGTTCTATTATTACTACAATGCCAAACTCTTTTCAGAAATTGCTGCTCTTTTGGAAAATACGGATGATGCCAGGCGTTTTACAGCCTTGAGCGACACCATCAAACAGGAATTCAATAAGAAGTTCTTCAATCCGGAGACCTTCCTTTACGGAACGGACTCTACCTACCAAACTTATCAGCTTTTGGCGCTTCATGGCGATGTGGTCCCATCGGAATATCGGGACGATGTACTAAAAACCATTGTCGATGATATTCATGCCAGAAATGGGCATTTGCATACTGGCATAATCGGAACAAAATACCTGTGGCCTGTTTTGGTGCAGGGGAATCAAGCAGACTTGGCTTTTCAGGTAGCCACCCAAAAGACCTATCCAAGCTATGGATATTGGATTGCCAATAACTCAACCACTTTTGTTGAACATTGGGATGGCAGAGGTTCGCATAATCATCAGATGTTTGGCTCAGTAGTCGAATACTTTTATAAATACTTGGCGGGCATTCAATCTCCAATGGAAGGAAAAACTTCAAAAGGTTACCGGCAAGTCTATTTGCGCCCTTCAGTTCCCATG
>NZ_LGIA01000215.1 GCF_001270965.1 Sunxiuqinia dokdonensis
GTTTTTAAGGATTGACTAATTATTTCTTTTCAGATCTCTACCAAGTCGTTTTTTAAGGCATAAATAATGACTTCGACAATGTTTTTAGCATTGGTTTTTTCCATCAGACTGGCGCGGTGTTTCTCCACGGTTCGGTCCGAAATTGAAAGCTGGTCGGCAATAATTTTTATGGGCAGGCCTTTGCATGATAAATTAAGCACTTCCTGCTCTCTCTTCGAGAAGACCGATTTGGCCAGCATGGTTGAAGTTCCGCCTTGTTGCTGCATGCCACCATTTGGGCTGTCAAACGCCTTGTGAAGCTTGTGGGCCAGATTTCCTGAAATGTAAACTTTTTCCTCTTCGAGGATGTTCACGAGCTTTTCGTATTCAAGCTGTGCTGAATCGGTTGATTGCTCGGCATGGGCCAACAGGCCAATCAGAAGGGTGAAGCCGTTGTGTTTCTGGCTGGGCGAAACGTGCAGTATGTATTTTTCTTTGGTGCCTGATGCCGTTCTTATTTGAATTTCTTCCTGAAAGTTGCCACTTAATCCGTTGGCACATTTCATAATTTTACCCTCTATCTTCTTGTATTGCTTTGGGCTGACTAACTGATCGAACGTAATTTTTTTGATCTCCGACTCATTCAGCCCGGTGATTTCCATGAATGCCTGGTTGGTTTCATAAATGGTTTCACCATCAAAAACAAAAACCCCATTGGGCGATAAATTCAGCAGCGTTTTATAGTCGTTTTTACCAATGTTGACCAATTTCTCGTATTTTTCAATCCTGACCTTGATTGATTTTAGCAAGTCTTCATTTTCGAACGGTTTTACAATATAGTCGTCAACACCGAGCTCCAAACCAAAACGAATGTCGTTTAGCTGCGATCGTCCGGTAATGAAAATAAACGGAATCCGGCTTGTTAGCGAGCTGTCCTTTAGTATGTTATAAACCTGATAGCCATCAATTGGCTTCATGTTTATGTCGCACAAGATTAAGTCGGGGCAATATTCATAGGCTTTCTGGATGCCTTCGGCACCCGTACTGGCAATATCAGCTTGGTAATCATTCAATGATAAAACGTTCTTCAAAGTTTTACTCAAAGCTAAATCATCTTCAATAATCAATATCTTTTTAGCATTCATCTAAAAGAATTTTTAGTTTGACTTTAGTACCTTTTTTAATTGCACTGGTAATTTCAATTTCGCCATTCAGGCACTTGATGGCCTTATGGGCTATTGAAAGACCCAGTCCGGTGCCGCTTAGCATTTTTACATTTTCGCACCGGTAAAAGGGCATGAAAATTAACGACATTTCATCAGCAGGAATTCCAACCCCTTGGTCTTCAACTTCAATTATTAGATGCTGATTTTCAACAGTCATTTTAACAAATACTTCTTTCGCTGAAAATTTATAGGCATTGTCCAAAATGTGGATGAGCACTTTTGTCAGCAACTCCTGATCTGTGCAAACCTGCTTTTGTTTGAATCCGGGGTCTACCTGAATTCGATCCGACCCATAAAAAGAGGTGTTACGTTTGTTCAAAACGTTGTGAACCAGTTGGTCCAATTCGAAAACTTCCGGCTGTGCCCGGAGCTCCTGTTTGTTGGCCAGGTTAAGGAAATGGATGCCATCCAAAAATTTCGTGACGGAGTTCAGGGCTTCCTCACATAACTGGAAGGTTTCCGCACGAACTGTAGCTTCTAAATTTAGATTGTTGCTCTTCAGCAACTGTAAATTTGAGCTTAAAATTGTGAGTGGTGTCCTTAGCTCATGAGATAAGGAGCTAATAATTTGGCTAATATTTTGATCTGAAGAATAGTCCATTTTAATCGTTTCTCATCGTTTTTACTGTTCGCTTGTTTTGGTCGTTTCGTTATTTACGAGTGTTTATAATCGAAATCGGTTACACAAGTTAAAACATATTAATTTATAAACATCAAACTTTTTGATTTATTTCATGAACTAACCTTTTGAGGGCCTTTTTGCCCCTCTAACTCATGCGAGCTAAACCAAAAAGGCTTTTACTTGAGGGTATTAACGATTAAACTGGGTTTAGAAATTATTTTAATTAACGCAAAAAAAAGGAATATGTTCGGTTTCGACTGTTAAAGCAAATTACCGAATGGTTAATAAATTGTTAGCCAACCCACGATACTGTGCAGTTAATGGTATCTGGATGGCGTTGTGAGCTCCGCCGTTTAATGGCCACTCAGTTGAATTTTCGCGACGATGATTCTCTTACAATTAGTTCGGTTGGCATGGTGATGGTTTGATAAGTTCGCGGAAGTTCTTTATTTTCAATCTCGTTAATGATAAGTTCGGCTGCCTTTTGTCCCATTTCCTGGGCGGGTTGTTTCAAGGTCGAAATTGAAGGGGTTACGACTTCTGAAAAAGGTTCGTTGCTAAAACCAACGATTCCAAAATCTTCAGGGATTCGTATTCCCTGGGATTTCAGGTAAACAATCATACTAAGGGCTGATGTGTCGTTTCCGCAAAAAACGGCGTCCGGCGGATTTTTCAGATCCAGCAGCTTTTTGATGGCTTCTTGTCCGTCCATTCGGGTCAGTCGGTTACAGATAATCAGCTCATCTTCAAGCGGCATGTTATTCTTTATCAGCGCCGATTTGTAGCCTTCCATCCGGTCGTGGTAGGTGTTTAGAACCGTTGGCCCGGCCAAATGAGCAATTCGTTGATAGCCTTCGTCGATCAGGTGTTGCGTGGCCTTAAATCCGCAGGCAAAATCGTCGACAATGATCTTGTTGGCTTCAAAGCCGGGTGCAATCCGGTCAAAAAATACCAGTGGAATATTTTTGTTGGCGAAAAGCTGGAAATGTTCAAAAGCGCTGGTTTGCATACTCAGCGAAGTGATCAGTCCATCAACCCGGTTCGAAAACATTGAATTCACAATTTGCTGTTCCTTTTGAAGTAAATCTTTCGACTGAGAGATAATCACGTTGTAGCCTGCGTCAAAAGCGACATCTTCAACGCCACTGATAAACGTTGAGAAAAAATGGCGATTGATGAGCGGAACCACAATTCCGATCGTATGGGTTTTTTGAGTCCGCAGGTTCGATGCGATGGTGTTGGGCTGATAGCCGAGCTCCAAGGCCAGGGCTTTAATTTTTTCTTTGGTTGACTTTCTGATTCTGGGGTTGTCATTCAGTGCCCTGGACACCGTTGATGCGGAAATGTTCAATTCACGCGCAATATCATGAATGGTGACTGATGCTTTTCTTTCCATTTTCTTAAATCAAATCGGATGATGAACGATGCTACATTGGTAAATGACATCGACTAATATGCAAAGATGACAATTATTTTTCAATTCAAATTAAAAATAAATGCAATCGATTGCATTTGTGTTTTCTTTGTCATAAATTTGTAGCTCTAATCCAACTAAAAAAATCGAACAATGAAAATGAAGCAACTACTTTTTATGGCGTTTGTGTTTTCGGTGCTTGTGGCTTGCACGCAGCAGGAAACCAAAGAAAATTACCTTGAAGAACGACTTTCGGACCAGTTAAAAGTTCTGGTTGAAGCCACCAACCAATCCGATAAAGTTCCAAGGTCATGGAATCCAGAAGATGGTTATAAGATGATTGGCGAACGCGATTGGTGCAGTGGTTTCCCCGCAGGCTCCTATTGGTACATGTATGAGCTGACCAATGATGAACAATGGAAAAATTGGGCTGTTGAAAATACAGAGAAGCTGGACGGCGTCCAATATTACAAAGGCACGCATGATCTTGGTTTTATGGTTTATTGTAGTTATGGAAATGCTTATCGTTTAACCGGCGACGAAAAATACAAAGAAGTAGTTATTGAAGCTTCCGAAAGTTTGATCACGCGTTTTGACTCGGTTGTTGGCTGCATCAAATCATGGGATCATGGTTCGTGGGAGTTTCCGGTGATCATCGATAACATGATGAACCTGGAGATGCTGTTCTGGGCCTCGGAGCAAACCGGCGATCCGAAATATCGCGACATCGCCATTACGCATGCCAACACGACTTTAGAGCATCATTTTCGCGAGGATATGAGTTCCGTTCATGTGGTAGATTACGACACCATTACCGGCGAAGTGAAAGGAAAACAAACGCACCAGGGACTGGGTGATGAAACAGCCTGGGCGCGTGGTCAATCATGGGGATTGTACGGATACATTCTCTGCTACCGTGCGACAAAAGACCCGGTTTACCTCGATGCAGCTGTGAAGATTGCGGATTTTATTATTCCCCGATTGCCACAAGATCTGGTTCCATTCTGGGATTATGATGATCCAAAGATTCCGGATACGAAGAAGGATGCTTCAGCCGGTGCGTTGATTGCCTCAGCTTTTTACGAGCTGGGAGGCTATGTTGAAAATGGACAAACCTATTTTGATTTGGCTGACAAAATTGTGGCAAGCTTATCATCTGATGAATATTTAGCTGAAGTCGGAACCAATGGCGGGTTTTTGCTCAAACACAGTGTTGGGCACATGCCGAAAAATTCGGAAGTTGATGTTCCGTTGAATTATGCTGACTATTATTATTTAGAAGCAATTAAAAGACAAAGAGAACTTAAAAATTAAATGAATTATGGCTATAAATTTTGAAGAAAGGTATTCGTATCATCCTGATGATTTTAAAAAGTATGATACTGAAAAAATCAGAAAAGAGTTTTTGGTTGAAAAAGTGATGGAAAATGATACCATCAACCTGGTGTATTCGCATATTGAGCGGTACATTGTTGGTGGCGCGGTTCCTGCTACCAAATCACTCACACTTGGAACGGTTGAGGCGCTGAAAGCCAACTATTTCTGCGAACGTCGCGAAGTTGGAATTATCAACGTTGGAGGAAAAGGTAGTGTGGTGGTTGACGGCACCGAGTATGTGCTTGATTTTAAAGACGCCTTGTATGTTGGTAAAGGAAACAAGGAAGTGGTGTTTAAATCGGCTGATTCGGCAAAACCTGCCCGCTTTTATTTCAACTCGGCTCCGGCTCACAAGGAATTTCCTACCAAGCATGTGACTTTAAAAGATGCCAATGTTTTGCACATGGGATCGTTGGAGTCTTCAAACGAGCGTGACATCAACCAGTTGCTCATCAATAAGGTGGTTGATACCTGTCAATTGCAAATGGGAATGACGGAATTGAAGCCCGGAAGTGTATGGAACACCATGCCAGCTCACACGCACAGCCGGCGAAATGAAGTTTATTTTTACTTCAATGTTCCCGAAGGGCAGGCCGTTTGTCACTTTATGGGTCAGCCGCACGAAACGCGTCATTTGTGGATGCACAATGAGCAAGCGGTGATTTCGCCAAGTTGGTCAATCCACTCGGCTGCCGGAACCAGCAATTACATCTTTATTTGGGGCATGGCGGGCGAAAACCTGGATTACACCGATATGGACATTGTTCAACCAACTCAGTTGAAATAGGCTTTTCAGTAGAATTGCCTGCAAGTGAAAATTTCACAAAGAAAATACGATGAACGAATTATTTGATTTAACAGGAAAAGTTGCCCTGATTACCGGAGGAACTCACGGAATTGGCATGGCAATAGGCAAAGTTTTGGGCAAAGCCGGAGCAAAAGTCTGCGTTAACGATCTGTCAGGTGATAAGCTTGATGCGTGTCGCGAAGAATATAAAAAAGAAGGCATTGACGTTTTTGCTCTGAAATTCGATGTGACCGATGAGGCAGACGTTGACCGGGGTATTTCAGAAATAGAAAAAGAAGTGGGAGAGGTGGATATTCTGGTGAACAATGCCGGAATCATCAAACGAATACCGATTTTGGATATGGCGATTGAAGATTACAAACAGGTCATCGACGTTGACTTGGTGGCGCCACTAATTGTATCAAAGCGTGTGGCGCCAAAAATGATTGCCAAACGCAGTGGAAAAATCATCAACATGTGCTCAATGATGAGTGTTTACGGGCGTAATTCGGTTTCTGCCTATGCATCGGCCAAAGGTGGTTTGAAGTTACTGACCGCCAACATGACCTGCGAATGGGCCAAATATAATCTGCAAATTAATGGGATCGGTCCGGGCTATATTGCCACGGCACAAACAGCGCCAATCCGCGAAGGCAATCATCCATTCAACGATTTGGTGATGACCCGTACGCCGGCCGGCCGCTGGGGCGAACCTGAAGATGTTGGTAATGCCGCTCTGTTTTTGGCATCGAAAGCCAGCGATTTTGTGAATGGACACGTGCTTTATGTCGATGGCGGTATTCTGGCCAACTTTGGGTATGTGAAAGGTGAAAATGACATTGACTAGTCCAATGAAACGAACATGTTGCTCCGCACACAAACACGAATGAAAATAAACTTCAGCAACATGTGAGTTCCATCAGACCATTAAAAAACAAATTATTATTGATGAAAAAGCTAATCTACCTTGTCATTTTCTTTTCTGCCGGATTGATTTCCTGTTCAGAATCGAATCAAATGACCTTTGAAAATACACTGGATATTCAGCGCCCCGATGAAACAATCATTCTGCAACGTGCTGATCTGGAGGCTAAATTGGGAGACATTGCTATGGGGATGGCTCCGGTGTTCAAAAACACCGGAGAGCTTGTTCCATCGCAGTTCGACGATTTGGATGGAGACGGAGCGTGGGATGAGCTGGTTGTGAACCTCGATTTTGCGCCATTGGAAACCCTTACTTTGGATGTCGAATTGGTTTCGGCTGAGAATTATCCGGAGTTTGAAAAGCGGACGAATGTACGTCTGGGAATTGTGCAGGACGATTATAGCTTTGTGGAGGTCGATCAGTATTTTGCACCTCCGGGGCTCGGGGGATTTCCTACCATTGCCCAAGGCGAAAGCGTCAACTGGGAGAACGACAAAATGGGATTTCGGAATTATTTTGATTGCCGGAATGTGAAAGACCTGTTTGGAAAACTTCAGCCCGGTTTGATAATCGACAAAATTCACACCCCCGAAATGGGCGACTATCACCAGTTGGCCGATTGGGGGATGGACGTGTTACACTGTGGAAGCAGTCTGGGCTCAGGCGGTTTGGCGATCCTTAAAAATGATTCGCTCATTCGGCTTGGTTCAACCGAAGTGTACGAATATCAAAAAGTCATTGAAGGGCCTGTCCGCTCCGTGTTCGATTTAAAATACAAAGGTTGGGATGTTGATGGAGAGGAATTGGAAGCAGTAGAGCGAATTTCAATTTTTCCCGGAAAATATTGGTTCCAGTCCGATGTGACGGTTGGCGGTTTTTCAGGCGAAAAGCAACTGGCCACGGGAATTGTGACCAGCATGCTAAAAAATGAACCCTACGCTTTTGATGCCGGGGCGGATTATCATGCCATCGCCACGCTCGATGTTCAGTCGTTGAATAACGATGAATTGGGAATGGCCGTCATGGTTCCAAAAGACGAAATGACTGCAGTTGACCGCACAACTGGCATCAACTTTTTTGAGTTGGGATACGAAACCGTACCCGCCAAAAATTTTAGCCACGTGATTTCCGAAACCTATTACATTGCTCAGAAAATTAAAAATGAGGTTCCGGCCCGGCACTACTTTTTTGCCGTGTGGGGACTGGAAAATCCCAAGTGGAAAGAAATTGATCACTTCGAAGCTTACATCAACGAGGAGGCGGAGAAATTAAGTCATCCGATTGTGGTAATTATTTAAGCGGGATAGATTATTATTTGGTTGGAGGGAGTCGTGGAAACATGGCTCCCTTTCATTTTCGCCTACAAAATTTCCCTGATTTCCTTGAGCAGTGCTTTGGTTTTGCTGGGGTTGAGTCCCAATGGAGTCAGCAGTTCCGGATCGTCTTGCAATTGCCGGCAGGTGACGATATGGCGGTCCATGAGGTTTTGTTTTTGACTTTTGTTGAGGTTTTTCAGCACGGTAATCGGATAAATCTTTTCGCGGTCAATCAAATCTTTCAGACCATTGTCAACCGGATAGTCCCAGCTTAGGAGTTTTAGTCCGCTGCATTGGCCATAGGCAATGGCGTCGGAGGTAAAGCGCGTGTTGGTTACCACCCAGCCGTAAAAGGAAAAACCGGCGTATTCGGGCCTGGCTTTATGCCTGCGAATCAGATCGTCGACCCGCGAACGGATGTAAAGCGGAACCTTCACGTTCTGAATCCGTTCGGGCGTTTGACCGTACTTGCATTCAACAAAGTGCAGTTGTTCACCCAAAGTAGCGACCACATCTACCTCGTGGGTAACACAATGTCCTTGCAAGGTTTGTCCAACTTCAACCGAAAAGCCCATACGCTGCATAATGTGCCCCACAAAATGCTCGAACGGATAGCCTGTTGGGCCAAGTTCCATCATGCCTTTTTTGAGTTTGTAGCGTGAGGCAACCTGGTTTTTCATCTTTCGCAATTGGGTGAATGCCCGCGAGTAAATTTGGTGTGTGCTCACACCAGGGTAGATCCAGGCCTGGATGTCATCGACTACTTCTCGAATAATATCTTCATCTGCTCCGGCATTGCGCAACGAACGAATGAGCTTTTCGATAGCAAACGGTTCCCGCTCGCCCGATGCTTTTCTGATTAAAATGCTTTTAGGGGTTTTATTTTCCATTTCTGATACTTAGTCTGAACGACATGATTGATACTTTTTTGGGTTTTCTAAAGATAGCCGAAAAACTTCAAACATGATCTCTTCGGTGATTTTAAGTTCTGCGAGAGCGTGGCGATCGTTTGGTTGGCTTCGGGCTTTTGATTCAATCAGGTAATGTTTAGCTTGCAAAACCTTATCCTTCGACAATTCTTTTCGAACAGATTTCGTTCGGTTAGGGGGTTCGTTTCTTTTTTATATTTTTGAGTCGCTTTTAAAAATCTTTGCCATGCCGAATCGATTACACATCATTCTTTCCATCTGTTTTTTTTCTTTGGTTTCAGTTTCTCTGGCACAGCAAATTCCGGGATCAACGGCTGACCAGACCCGGTTGGTAGTTGTGGTGAATGTGGAGCAAATGCGAGCTGATTATATCACCCGCTATTGGAACCAGTTTCAGCAAGGTGGTTTTCGCCGGTTAATGCAAGACGGGGCTGTTTGTACAAACGCCGCCATGAATTTGCACATTCAGAAAACAGCCACCGGTGTGCCCACGCTGTTTACCGGGGTTTATCCTGACCGGCACGGCATTGTGAATGAATCGTGGTACGATCGTCTGAGGCGAAAGGAAGTCAACGCCTTGCAGGACGATTATTATATTACCGTTGGAAGCGATTCGAAAGAAGGGCAGGTTTCGGCCGCTAAATTACTTAGTCCAACCATTGGCGATGTGCTAAAACTGAATACAAGAAATGTAGCCAAAGTTTTTTCAGTCGCCATGAATGCGAACAGCGCAGTTTTTTCAGCTGGTCACGCTGCCGATGGCGCCTATTGGATGGACGAGCTAACCGGAAACATGATTAGCAGCTCGTACTTTATCGATCAATTTCCCGATTGGGTGCGCCAATTCAATGACAAGCAGTTTGCTGATTTTTATATTGATGGCGACTGGGAACCCCTGTTGCCCTTAACCAGCTATTACGAAAGCCTGGAAGACGACTATGTGCTGGAGCCAGGATACTATGGCAAGTGGAACACGCTTCCATACAATTTGAACCGCCTGAAAAAAGAGGCTGGAAGCTATAAGATTTTAAAGACCACACCCTATGGAAATCAGATGGTGAAGGATTTCGCCCTCGCATTGATAGAAGCTGAGCGCTTGGGGATGGATCAAACTCCGGATTTACTGGCTATCAATTTTTCATCGATGGACTATGAGCAGGGGTCGTTTAGTCCCAATTCCATGGAGATGCAGGATTTATACCTTCGCCTGGATCGCAACATCGAACATTTGCTTCATTTTCTGGATCAGCAGGTTGGTCGCGACCGGTATTTGCTGGTTCTGACTTCGGCGTGCTCATCAAGCTATCCGGTTAACTATCTGAAAGAAGAATTTAATATGCCCGTTGGTTTTGTGACCCCCGAAAGTATGGTGGCCTTGTTGAAATCGTTTCTCAACATCACCTACGGGCAAGGCGATTGGGTTGAATTTACCAGCGATCAGCAAATTTATTTGAATCGCGACCTGATCGAGAAAAAAGATTTGCAACTCTCCGATGTGCAAGCCAAATCGGCATCCTTTATCAATCAGTTTGAAGGGGTGAAGTTGGCCTTGCCCGCCGTTGATTTTGAACAAGGCGACTACGTGAAAAGCCAGCTTGCTGCCATTGCCAGCTCGTTTAATTTCAAGCGATCAGGCGACGTGCTGTTTGTACTGGAAGAAGGCTGGCAGCCGGAGTACAAGTTTAAACGAACCATTTACAACGACAACAGCCGGATTCCCATGATTTGGATGGGAAAAGGCATACGCCGTGGAACGACTTTAAAATCGGTTGATGCGATTGACTTGGCTCCAACACTGCTGCATATGCTTGGTTATGGAACCCCTGCGCATTGTTCAGGCCGTATTTTGGAAGAAATTCTTGACAGGTAAGTTTTTTTGGAACGAACTTAGTGCCGGGTTGCAAAATAAAACCCAACGCTCAGCCTTATGGTCTGATGGCGTAACTCGTACCAGCGATTGGGGGATGCCGGATCATATTCATCACCAAATTTTCGGAACCATTGCCATTCCTTATTGACAAAGGTATGATAGCCAGCCTTAATCACCAGAAAATTCTTTCGCTGCAACCGATATCGGTAACCAATTCCCGCTTCGTAGATCAATCCTTTGTCTTGCTTGCGATGGTTTAGTCGAAGGCCATAACCACCCTCTACAAATGCCAATGGGGTGTTGGCACCTTTGCTGAAATAGTATTGCGCGTTCGCCAGCACGGGAAAAGTAAACATGTTCGGATCCTCATAATTCAAAATTGACAGGGCTGCACCGGCAGACAAATGATAATTTAAAAACCAGTTGGCCGAAACTTTTAATCCGTAGGATGACGGAGAATACAGATCGGTCGAAATCACGTGGTCTGTTTTTAAATTTGAGTGAAGGCCGTAAAAACCTTCGGCACCATAAAAAAAACCTTGATTTTTTATAATGCGGCCCTGGGCATATGCGATTTCAGAAATTCCTACGGCAAACAGAATTGAGAAAGAAAAGGCAAGCAGTATTTTCATCGTTTCAATTTAATGGCGTACAATTGTCGTTGAAAGATATCAAAATAATTGTTAAAATGGAATACTGCCGGGTTTGGGATTGTTTTAGTATGTTTGTGTTTTTGAATAGCAGAGGAGAAGAAACATGGCAAAGAAATTCAAACCGCTGAATTCAGTCTTAATTAAACCATCCGGCCCGGATTGTAATTTAAATTGCACCTATTGTTTTTATTTGGAGAAATCGGAGTTGTTTCACCAAAGTAAAACCCACCGCATGAGTCCGCAGGTGCAGGAAGAAACCATCCGACAAGTGATGCAGCAGTCGGGCGACAATGTTTCGCTGGCCTGGCAGGGCGGCGAACCGACTTTGATGGGCTTGGAATTTTACGAACGGGCCATTGCCCTGGAGCAAAAATACGGGCATGGACAAATGGTGGGCAATGGTCTGCAAACCAACGGCCTTTTGCTGAACCGCGACTGGGCCAAATTCCTTCGAAAATATGATTGGCTGGTCGGGTTGTCGCTGGATGGCCCCAAGCATATTCACGATTATTACCGGTTCGATTTGGGCGGAAAAGGAACCCACCAGCGGGTGGAAGACAATGCAAAGATGCTTTTGGACGAAGGGGTTTCGGCCAATGCCATGTGCTGTGTAACCAGCCATTCGGTGAAGCACCCCGAAGAATTATACAACTACTATAAAAGCCTGGGCTTAACCTTCATGCAGTTTATTCCCATTGTTGAAACCGATAAGCATGATCCGTCCAAGGCGGCTGATTTTTCGGTGTCGGCTGAAGATTATGGCCATTTTCTGAATAAGTTGTTTGATTTGTGGCTGGCCGATTTTAAGGATGGCCAACCCACCACTTCGATTCGTCATTTTGAATCTGTTTTTTACAGCTACGTAGGCCTTGAAGCGCCCGAATGCACCATGATGAAAGAGTGCGGCCCGTATGTGGTGATTGAACACAACGGCAATGTTTACAGCTGCGATTTTTTTGTCGAGCCAAAATGGAAGTTGGGCAATGTGATGCATGACCGGGTGATTAACATGCTGAACTCGAAGAAGCAGACCGTGTTTGGCCAGGCCAAGGCGCAGTTGCCACGCGAGTGCAAGCAGTGCAGCTGGCTTACGAAGTGCTATGGCGGATGCACCAAAGACCGGATCAAGGATCCGCGCGACCAACGCAAGCCGCGCTTCTGTACCTCTTACAAGCTGTTTTTTGGCCATGCCGATCCGGTGCTTTCCAATATGGCTGTGCAATGGCAGCAAAACCAGCACGATGCGCAGCAGTCGCAGCAAAGTGGTGGTGTTTACAATGCGTTTGATGATTTCGTCAAGTGATAAACCTGGAAGACCAAATGGAAATGCGAGTAAGCTCAGGATTTCAATATCCAGCATCAGCAGCGTTTGGATGAACATTTTCAATTCACCAGTGTCTAATTATCCAGAGATCCAATGAGCTATTCTTCGGTATGATTCAACAAGAAGAAATACGATTGCCCGAGTTTAAACGCGGTTTTCACCTGATCACAGATTTGATCATGCGCGAGCTGCCAGACTTGCCCGACAAAGGCTTGCTTCATATTTTAATCAAACACACCTCGGCCGGAATCACCATCAACGAAAATGCTGACCCGTCAGTCCGTTCGGATTTTAATGCGTTTATGAATCAACTGATTCCTGAGAACCACCCGGTTTATACCCACACTTACGAGGGCGCCGACGATATGCCAGCTCATTTGAAGTCGTCTGTTTTGGGGGCTGAGTTGACCATTCCGATCACAAACCACCGCTTAAACCTGGGAACCTGGCAAGGCATTTACCTGGGCGAATACCGCAACTACGGTGGCTCACGAAAGCTGGTGCTAACGGTCTACAGTTAACTGCAAGTAGCGCGAACGAAACACAAATTGAAAGCCCCTGTAAAAAGTTTAAAGGTTTTGAAAACACTGCTGTGGTGGCTGGAAGCTTGATGAAGTATCTTGAACTTATTCCAGGATCTGCCGGAGAGGACTGGCTTGGAGCTCGCTGAAAAAGCCGGTTGCTTCTTCTTGGCTCCCGAATCATTGTACCCTATTGCCAAATGATAATTACCCTTTTCGGATTGATGGTTGTTCAATTGAGATTGATACATTCTCTGTATGCATTGATATATTTGCTATTAAAGCTGATAAATTTGCTATTCAGATTGTTCGTTCTTTATTTGGAATGATTCTGTCGCTATTCGGAGTGAATCATTCTCTATTCGTAATGATTCAGCCTCTATTCGGATTGAGGTATTCTCTATACGGAGTGATAGATTGTCTATACGGAGTAACTCAATCTCTATTTGGAGTGAATATTATGCTATTCGGAATGATTATTTATATATACGAAGTGATTTATTCTCTATTCGGAGTGAAAAGATTCCTATTTACATTGATTATAGATCTATCCTCATGAGCGTATTCTTCTCCAGAAGAACAATCTCTTCGGGCATGACGGAGCCCCTGCATGGGATAGACGTGCTACCCATGAATATTGCCTTGCTATTGATGGATGTGGAATTGGTGGCCTGTTCTTATTTTAAGTTTGTCTTCAAAAAATCGGTCATCCGATTGTACAGGTGCATACGGGTATTTCCACCAGTAATGTTGTGATTCCGGTTGGTGTAGATGGCCATGTCAAACTGAACGCCGGCTTGTACCAATGCTTCCGCCATTTCCATGGTATTCTGAAGATGAACATTGTCGTCGGCCGACCCGTGAATCAAGAGTAAGCGCCCGGTGATTCCTTCAGGATGAAGCAAAGGCGCATTGTCGTTGTAACCGTCCGGGTTTTCACGCGGTGTCCGCATAAACCGTTCGGTGTACACGGTATCGTAAAATTTGTAATGAGTAACCGGGGCCACGGCAATACCTGCTTTAAAAAGATCTCCACCTTTTTCCATGCACAACAAACTGGTAAGCCCGCCATAACTCCATCCCCAAATCGCGATATTCGAGTCGTCGACATAGGGTAGGGTGGTGAGGTATTTCGCGGCTTCAATTTGATCGTCCGACTCATATTTTCCAAGTTGCATGTAGGTAACTTTGCGAAAATCTTCACCACGAGCGCCTGTTCCGCGCGAATCAACGCAAACCACCAGGAATCCCTCCTGTGCCAGGTAGTTGTACCAGTTTACCGACCATTTATCTTCCACTTCTTGCGAGTTGGGCCCACTGTATTGGGTCATCACAACCGGATACTTTTTGTTCTCATCAAAGTTAGCCGGCTTAATCATCCAGCCGTTGAGACTAATTCCTTCCGACGTTTCGAAGCTGAAAAACGATTTGGGTTGAATGGCGTATTCCGCCAGTTTGCTTTTCAAACGGCTGTTGTCTTCCAGTACGCGCACCAGCTTACCGCTATTGTCGTAAAGTGTAAATGTTTTTGGAGTCGACAGATTGGTGAACTCATTGATGAAATATTGAAACTCGTTACTGAAAACGGCTTTGTTAATGCCCTCCTGCGGACTAATCATGCCTTGTTTTTTTCCATCGAGGCTGGTGTAATAAATTTCGCGCTGCATGGGCGATTTCTTGGCGGCCTGGTAGTAAAATATTTTTTTCTTGTTATCGAAGCCATAAAAATCAGTGACATCAAACTCGCCATCCGTCAGTTTTCGAACTTCGAATCCTTGCCGGTCATACAAATACAAATGTGAGTAACCATCGCGTTCGCTGTTCACCACAAAATAGTCGTTGTTTGGCAAGAAAATAAAGTCATCCAAAAACTCTTCAGCAATATACCGGTCGTTTTTTTCAGAATAGAACAAGCGCGTATCGCCGGTAAACGGGTTGGCAAATAAGACATCAATCTTATTTTGACGGCGGTTCAGGCGCATGACCGCCAAATCGTTGGCGTCGGCAGTCCATTTTAATCGGGGCACGTAAATGTCGGTTTCTTCGCCTAAATCAACTTCAACCTTTGTTTTTGATTTGATGTCGTAAGCAAAAACGGATACGACTGCGTTTTTCTCACCGGCTTTCGGATATTTCAGTGTCTGCTCATACGGATAAGCCGTGTTTTCAATGCGTGCTGCCTCGTCGCTACGATACATCTTCATCGCGTATTGCTTCACTTCTGTCTCATCAAAACGAATGTAGGCCAGGAATTTGCTGTCGGGCGACCAGGCAAACGCTTTGCTGAATCCAAATTCTTCTTCGTACACCCAATCCGGAACACCGTTTATAATTTCGTTCTGTTTGCCGTCCGTGGTCACTTGGTTTTCGGTTCCAAAGCGCAGTGTTTTTACAAAAAGGTTATGGTCTCTAACAAACGCAATTCGCTCACCGTCGGGCGAAAAGGTGGCTTCCTGCTGTTTTCCTTTGGCCGATAATTCTGTTAGCTCTTCGGTTACCGAATTCCATACGTAGTAATTGGCCGTGTAGGAGTGCCGGTAAATGGTTTCTTTATTGGTGGTTAGCAGGATTTTTGTTTCGTCGGGGCTAAACGAATAAGCCGAGAAAGAATTGATGGCAGGTTTTTCGATCTGATCCAGGTCAAAAACTGTTTCAACTTTTTTGCCATCTTTGTAATTGTATTTTACAATTCGTTTCCCGTTTTCGAGGGTGGTGTAGTATTGCCCGTTGGCTGAAGAATGAATGCCTTGAACTTCCTGCGCTTTAAACGTGTTTTGTTGTTCAAAGTCGGCCAGGGTTAATTTTTTTTGAGCGAAAGATGGGTAACCCATCGCGAAAAGAAGGAATAAACAGAATACGATTTTATACATGGTTCATCTTATTTTAGCCGTCAAAGCTTTGTTTTTTTTTTGAAAAATGAAAGTTGCAAACAATAAAAGTTTGCAAAATAAGTCCTCAAATCATGGAATAGTTACAACGTAATTCCGGTTGATTTATTGGATTTAGGAAGTTCGATGTGGGATGAAGTAGTGAACAGGGAGAGATTTAGTATCAACAAATTTTAAAACACGATGAAAAAACTAGTTGTTCTGATTTTTTTAATTGGCGTGATCAAAATAGCCAACGCGCAATCCGATGTTATTGAATACTTAAAAGCAGGTACCGAAGATGCAGGTACACTCATTCAGCCCTATCTGAATCCCTTTGCCAGCGGATTGGGTGATGGGTTGAACAATGGCTGGTACTACACGGCCGAAACGCACAAAAGGCTGGGCTTCGATTTTTCGGTGAGTGTGAGTGCTGTTAAAGTGCCGGGATCGGCCAAAAGCTATGATTTGAGCCAGTTGAGCTTTAATAATATTCGACTGGCCGACCCTGCGGACGCGATAGCACCAACCATTGCCGGCGATGAAATGTCGGGGCCGCAACTGTATTTGCTCAATCCAAATGACCCGAACGAAACCATCGGTTCTTTTTATTCGCCTCAGGGTTTGGAGCTGGACATTATTCCCGTTCCGGTGGCACAACTTGGCATTGGGCTGCTGCCACATACCGATGTGTTGGTTCGCTACGTTCCCAAACTCAAGTTTAATGAGGAGGGCGACGATAAGGACGAAACGCAGGTTGGCCTTTTTGGTCTGGGCGTGAAACACAGTTTTAAGGACTGGATTCCGGCCATCAAGCACTTGCCCTTTGATGCTGCTGTTTTTGCTTCCTTTTCGAATATAACCGCCCAGTCGGGGATTAATTTTACTCCGGCTGATTACGGAGTGAATGATCCGGACTATGTGCAGGATGATAACCAGCAATTGGACATTGAGACCAGCACGGTGAAATTTGGTCTGATCGTTTCGAAGAAAGTCGCTTTCATCACCTTTTTTGGCGGAATCGGAAACAGCCAAAGCAAGTCAGATGCAAGTTTGACCGGAAGGTACCCAATCGTAAACGACTATGCTGATGGCGAAATTGTGCTGGTGGATTTGGTGGATCCGGTTAAGTTGAAGTTCGAGTCGTCAAATATCAGTTTGGACGCGGGTTTGCGGTTGAAAATGGCCTTTTTCAATATCTTTGCTTCCATCAATAAGGCAGAGTACACTTCGTTAAATGCGGGTGTTTCGTTGAGTGTGCGATAGGCCTGCGCCGCGAATCAATCGTGATTGATCAGTCCGTTATTTTAGTCATGGAGTAGGTTTAACAGAGCCGTTTTACTATTTTTGGTTTTCGAATTAACCTAAATTACTAATTATTAATGGCACACGTCTGTGCTTTTTCAATTTATTATCATGAGAAAGAGTATTTTATCAGCCATCTTCATGGCAGTTGTATTGCTGGGTGCAGTTTCGGCCTCGGCTCAGAAAGTTAATCAATTAACAAAAAAAGAGAAGAAACAAGGTTGGGTATTGCTGTTCAACGGCGAAAATTTTGATGGTTGGCGGCAATGTAATGCGGAGAACATGCCACCAAACTGGACCATCGAAGATGATGCGATGAAAGTGCTTCTTGGCGAGGGAAAACAACCTGGGCATGGTGCCGGTGGCGACATTCTTTTTGGTGAGAAGAAATTCAAGGATTTTGAGCTTTCAATAGACTGGAAAGCCAGTGACCAAGGTAACTCAGGCATTTTTTACTATGTGCGCGAAGTTCCCGGAAAGCCGATTTATTTTGCGGCTCCTGAAGTTCAGGTGCTGGACAATGAAAATGCCTCGGACAACAAAATTGACACCCATCTTGCAGGATCTCTGTATGATATGGTCGCGGCTGATCCGGCAACGGTAAATCCGGCCGGCTCGTGGAATACCGTGGTGATTAAAGTGAAAGACGGTAAAGCAACCCACAGCATGAATGGAAAAGAAGTGGTGTCGTACACCTTGTGGACTCCGGAATGGGATGCGTTAATCGAAAACAGTAAGTTTAAAAACTTTCCCGGTTTTACGGAAGGAATTGCCCGCGAAGGATACATCGGATTGCAGGATCATGGTTATCCAATTTGGTTCCGCAATATCAAAATCAGAGAGTTGTAAGCAGCGACTAAACTGTTTGTAGCTTGCAAAATGCAAGTGACGAAATAAGGAAAAAGCACTTTTAGCCAGGCGTGGTTCGGGCAAAAGTGCTTTTTTTATTTTCAATTTCGAAATGGAAATTATCCGATTTTTGAACGCACTGCCGATAATCTTTCAATTTTCTTATCAAACTGAAAAAAAGTTCATTAAAAATCAACATATTTGTAATGAACACTTACTTGATAGATGAAAGTCTTTGGTTTAAACATCCTTTTGCTTGTTATTTTTTTCTCCTCATTCGACCAGTCTGCTGCGGATAGTTTGTTGTTGAAGCTTCCGCAATTGTCAGGTTCGGAACGCACGGAAGCGCTCGTGCAACTTTCCCTTGCTTATGCCAGAATTGACAGTACCCGAAGTCTGTCATACGCCGACGAAGCGATTGATTTGGCTACCTCCGCGGGAGATTCGTTGCATTTGGCAATGGCCGTTTATAATCAAGGCGAATGCCGCTACTTTTTCGATGCATATGAACGGGCTTTGCAGAATTATGAGCTGGCCTGCGCGATCTTTGAGCAATTGGGTGACTCTGCCATGCTTGGTGATACGCATAATGCAATTGGCTTGGTGCACTATTATACCGGCGAGTATAACCTGGCGGCTACGCATTTCTATAAATCACTGGGATATTTGGCTAAGGACCCGCTGTCCGAAGAGGTGGCCCATGTCTATTCAAACCTGGGGCTGGTATTTTTAAAGATTGGCGAACCGCAGCGAGCTATTCATAACTTTCGCCATGCTGCCGGTATCAACACCCAAATTCAGGACTCGAGCAGTTTGGCAGTCAACTTCAATGGTTTGGGCATATCGTTTTTTAATATGGAGCAGTTTGACTCGTCCAAAGTGTATTATAACAAAGCGCTTCACTTGTTTCGACAACTGGAGAATCATCAGCGCGAGGCCATTGTGTTGCATAATATTGCCACCATTTATGTCAACACCGGAGATAGTTTGCAGCAGGCATTAAACTGGTATGAGCAAACCATTGAGGTGTTTGATGCCTTGGGAGATTTGAGGAGCAAGGCCCATGCACTCGATGGGCTCGGCGGGGTGCATCGCGAATTGAAGAATTATAAAAAGGCGGTTGCTGCATTTCAGGAAAGCATAAAACTCATTGAGGAGAATGACTTTGGCTTCTATTTGCTACAACAAAATTATCATGATCTTGCCGTTGCCTATGAGCGAATGGGGCAAATTGATAATGCCTACAAGGCTTTTAAACTGCACAGTGCTTTTAAAGATAGCATGCTTCGGGAGGAACGGCTAAACCAAGTGGCGGAGCTTGAACAGCAGTACCAGGCTCGGCAGAAGGAAGCTGAAATTGAACGGCTAAACAGCTCGCGGGAAATCGATCAATTGAAAATACAGCGGAATGAAGAAGTTCGGATTTTTGGTATGATTGCCATTGTCTTGCTTGTGGCTACAATATTCATGATCTCCGTGGCTTATTTCAACAAAAGGAAACATAATGCGCTTTTGAGCCGAAAAAATGAACGTATTGAGGAGCAACGGCTGGAGCTTGAGAAGTTGAATAATTCGAAGAACAAATTTTTTTCCATCATTGCGCATGACCTGAAGAATCCATTTCACACGGTGATGGGATACACCTACTTGATGCACAAGGAGTATGACCGGTTTTCGGATGAAGAGAAGCGAAAATATGCCGGCGACATTTATCGGTCGGCCCAATCAATTTTCAAACTGCTGCATAATTTATTGGATTGGGCACAGTCGCAAACAGGATCGTTGGTTTACACGCCTCAGAAAGTCAGTTTTCTGGAAATCTATCAGGCGATTGAAAACCTGATTAAGCCGACTGCCGAGCAGAAAAAGATTCGTTTACAAGCCGAAATTCCGGATGATTTGCATATTTACGGCGATCCGCGAATGTTGGAAACGGTTTTGCGCAATTTGATGAATAATGCCGTTAAGTTTACGGATGAAGGTGGAACGGTGAAAGTTGGTGTAAAGGATGACGGGCACAAGGCGGTAATCTGTGTTTGCGACGATGGCGTAGGAATTCCTCCAGCGGATATGGGTGGGTTGTTTCAAATCGATTCGAAGAACAAGCGGAAAGGAACAGCCAACGAGGATGGGTCGGGCCTTGGGCTTTTGGTTTGCAGTGAATTTGTTAGAAAAAATGGGGGTGACATTTGGGCTGACAGCCAGCACGGAAAGGGCAGCCAGTTCTACTTTTCGATTCCCAAAAGTGTGTAGTTTTGTGCGACAAAACAGCAATCAGCTTTTCGTTTAAAGCGGAAGCCGGATTTACTGGCCTCGGCTTACTCAACCAGAACCGCCTTTGCCAGCTGTTTTGATTTCTCTTTTCCTGCCAGCTCTTCTACAAGTTGCAGCGCAAACTTCAATGCTGTGCCAACGCCTGTTCCGGTCACAATATTTCCGGAAACAGCGGTTGGCGATTTCAAAATTTCAGCGCCATGCAATTCGCTTTCAAAACCAGGATAGCAAACGGCTTTTTTTCCTTTCAGAATTCCCAGATGCCCAAAAACCAATGGCGCGGCACAAATGGCACCCAATAATTTTTGTTCATGATTGAATTGAGTGATTTGCTGTTGCAAACCCTCGTGTTCATCAAGATTTTTTGCACCAGGCATACCTCCCGGCAGAACCAGCGCGTCAATGTTTGAGTACTCAACTTCTGAAAACAATACGTCGGCAATAACCGGAATTTGATGGGCACCTGTAACTTCATTGGAAGCAGTCATCGATACCGTTGTTACTTCAAGGTTTGCCCTCCGAAGAACATCAATAATTGTCACGGCTTCAATTTCTTCAAACCCGGTTACTAAGTGAACGGCTACTTTTTTCATGGCGGTTAAAGTTTTAAGTGTACAGTTACGAAACCCCTAAAAATACAAAAAATGGTCCGTAACAACGAACCATTTTTTTTACCCGATATGATCACTTGATATCGCCAACAATTAGTTAGCGTATTCTTTTAAAGCTTTTTCCAATTTTTTTCTCGTAAAGAAAATCCGACTTTTCACTGTTCCGAGCGGAAGATTTAATTTATCGGCAATCTCCTTGTACTTGTATCCGTCCAGAAACATTTTAAAAGGCACTTTGTACTCGCTTTCCAGTGCGTTGATGTTCTTGATGATTTCCTTTGAACTGTAAAACGAATCGGGCGAAGGGTAAATTTTGTCTTTCGAAAATTTGAGATGAAAATCGTTGTTTGCACCATCAAATGTGCTCTTCGCTTTCACGTTTCTACGGTAGTTGTTAATGAAGGTGTTCTTCATAATGGTATAAATCCACGCCTTAAAATTTGTGTTCTGCGTAAATTTGTCACGATAAGTCAAGGCTTTTAAAAACGTCTCTTGTAAAAGATCTTGTGCTTTTTCCTGATCAGCTGTCAGGCTAAGTGCATAGTACAGCAATTTGTCTTGCAGTCCCAGCAATGCGTTGTTAAATTGAACTTGTGTCATGGCAGCGTGTTTTTTTGAGTATTGTTTAGAACAAATATAAATAAGGAATGCGGTTTTAAAAAGGATTGTTTGATCTTTTGTTCTTAGATTTTATTTATTCATGATAAAAAATATTGATTGTGGCTGATTTATAGCATGTAATGATCTCATACGGGGTTTACATAAATTTGTTTGATTATTTTCGTATGTCTTCAAACAACTTATTTTTATTTGGATTGCCTATGAATTGGTCTTCCTATTTTGTATTTTCAGAGGCATTTAAAGGCACAATTCTTCTGATTTTGATCTTTGTCGTTACCCGGCAGCCTGTTTTTGTCGGCAATCATTATTCACTGTTCTGCTCAATGTTTTGTTTGCATCCCCCAAAAAAAAAAAGCAGGTTCGCCGTTTCTCAATACGCCTCATGTGGCAACAATTAATGTACGAAAGCAGGTTCGTGGGAAAGTTTTACCGATCGGCATATTTTTAACTTCTTCATGAGCAGGTGCTTAATTTTTTATTTGCTGTTTTTTAGTCTGTGGATTACCTGGCAAAGACTTGTATTTAATTGTCCACAGTTGAGGTGTGGATTCTACAATTTCCTGCTAAAGCAAAGAGGATTTAAATTGAAACGATTTCCTGGATTTCTGAGAAGATCACTGCCCTAATCTGATGAGTGGAAAGCAGGACTTTCGGGTCTTAAAAGATATTTTTACATTTGCGGCTTCCGATTACTTATTCGTAATTAAAATTAATGAAAAAGTTAAAAGTTAACCACAAATGGGCTAAGAAGCTTATTTTCAAACAATGGGGTGGTCAAAAGTATTCGTTGTTTCAGGCACTTAACAGAGAGGTTCGAATCGCCGTTTTAGCGGTGGCTTATTTTCTGGTTGCCGGCACAAACGAAGCTGTTGCCCAGCCCGAACGTTCGGAAGTAAGGATGGAGTTTGACCTTGATGAGATTGAGGTTAGTGCCCAGCGAGCACCTGTGACCTATTCGCAGGTGGCACGGATTGTATCCGTGATTGAGAAAGATCAAATTGATGCGGCTCCGGTCAATAGTCTTCAAGACCTTCTGGAGTATGCATTGAGTGTCGATATCCGCCAGCGGGGAACACATGGAGTCCAGGCCGATATTTCCGTTCGGGGCGGCTCCTTCGATCAGACACTCATTCTTTTAAATGGGATTAATCTTTCCGACCCACAAACCGGCCATCACAACCTCAATTTGCCGGTAAGTTTAAAAACTATCAAACGAATCGAAATTCTGGAAGGCCCGGCGGCCCGCGTGTATGGGCCCAATGCTTTTTCGGGGGCAATCAATATTGTTACCGAACCTTTAGGCGGCGATCAGTTTGAAATTGATTTAAACTATGGCGACCACAATCTTCAAGATATCCATGTGGCGGCCAACAAGCAGCTTGGGAAACTGCAAAATTTTCTTGCTTTCAATCAAAAATCGTCCGACGGATATATTGATAACACCGATTTTGATGGCTATAATATCTTCTATCACGGGTTGCTCAATGCCGAAGCTGGTCAATTTGATTTACAAGCGGGGTTTTCAAGCAAAGCTTTTGGGGCAAACAGCTTTTATACGCCCGCGTATCCCAACCAATTTGAAGAAACGAAAACCACTTTTGCATCGCTGAAGTTAGAAACCGGACAGAAAATTCGTTTTACTCCGGCGCTTTATTGGCGGCGGCATCAAGACCGTTTTGAGTTGTTTCGTTCTGATCCGGCTTCGTGGTATGGCGGTCATAATTACCACATGACCGATGTGCTGGGAAGTTCGATTAATAGTTGGTTTTCGACCAATTTGGGAAAGACAGCTTTTGGAGCCGAATTTCGTTCCGAAAACATTTGGAGCAACGTTTTAGGCGAAGAAATGGATGAGCCAATTGATGTGCCGGGTGAAACAGATCAGCAGTTTACCAAATCGCATTCGCGGACAATTGTTTCGTATTTTGCCGAGCATACCTTCTATCTTGGCCGGTTGACGGCATCGGGCGGGGCTATGGCCAATTGGATTTCCGACCTGAATTTTGAATGGAATATTTTTCCCGGGCTGGATTTGAGTTACCAGCTAACCGATAACTGGAAGGCCTACGGTTCGTTTAACAAGTCCTTGCGCATGCCCACATTTACTGATTTATACTACAACGGCCCAACGAACCAGGGAAATCCTGATTTGAAGCCGGAAAAATCAACAACGGTAGAAGGAGGTTTCAAAGTAGACAATCGTTTCCTGCATATCCAGACAGGCTATTATCACCGGGTAGGAGAGGACCTGATTGACTGGGTTCGCGAAAGTGACGAATTTTTGTGGGAAACACGAAATCTGACGAAAATAAAAAGTGATGGTTTTGAGTTTGTTGCGGCGGTAGACATTCCGACCCTGCTGGGTCATCGGTTTTTCATCCGGAAAATCAACACCAATTATTCATACAACAATTTGAATAAAACCCAAAGCGACTATTTGTCGAATTACGCTTTGGATAACCTAAAACACAAGTTTGTTTTTTCGGTTGATCACCAGGTTTGGAGAAAGCTTCAGGCGTCCTGGCATTTTCGATTTCAGGATCGGAACGGGACCTATGCCGAGTTTGAGGACACCCAATATGTTGGTGAAGCCAATTATGAGGCGTTTTGGTTGACCGATTTGAAGGTTTTCTGGAAAACAGATAAACTTCAGGTTTCTGGTTCCGTATCCAACCTGTTTGATCGGCGGTATGTTGATTTAGGGAACATTCAGCAACCTGGCCGTTGGATTAGTTTTGGAATAAATTACCAAATAGCGATGAAATAAGTATCAAATCAGAATAAGTAATCAGGAAAATGAAAGGGCACTCAACGCGAGTGCCCTTTGCTTTTGGGTTATGCCAAAGTGGCTACCATAACTGCTTTGATCGTGTGCATCCGGTTTTCGGCCTGATCAAAAACAATGGAGGCTTCACTTTCAAACACTTCCTCCTTCACTTCCATCGATTCAATTTTAAATTTATTGTAGATGTCTTTTCCAAGTTTGGTTTCGCAGTTATGAAATGCGGGCAAGCAATGCATAAATTTGACCGATCGGTTACCCGTCTGCTGCATGACTGCCGCATTCACCTGGTATGGCATAAGCAGTTTGATGCGTTCTTCCCAGACTTCATCGGGTTCGCCCATCGACACCCAGACATCGGTGTATAGAAAATCACAATCCTTAACGGCAACGGCAACATCCTCCGTAATGGTAATCTTAGCACCCGTTTGTTGCGCAATCGTTCGGGCCGTTTCAACCAATTCGTCAGCTGGTTGGCAACTTTTTGGAGCAGCAGCTCTGAAATCCAGGCCCATTTTAGCCGCTCCAATCATTAGCGAGTTGCCCATGTTGTTTCGCGCATCGCCCAAGTAGCAAAATTTGATCTCATTCAGTGGTTTGTCCGAGTGCTCTTTCATGGTTAAAAAGTCGGCCAGAATTTGGGTCGGATGAAATTCGTTGGTCAAACCATTCCATACCGGAACACCGGCATATTGCCCAAGCTCTTCAACGATTTCCTGGCCGAAGCCACGATATTCAATTCCATCGTACATGCGGCCCAAAACCCGCGCGGTATCTTTCATCGATTCTTTGTATCCGATTTGCGATCCGCTTGGTCCGAGATAAGTGACATGTGCTCCCTGGTCGAAGGCAGCCACTTCAAAAGCGCAACGGGTGCGGGTCGATGTCTTTTCAAAGATCAAAGCAATGTTTTTGCCTTTCAGTAATTGCTCTTCGGATTTGGCGTATTTGGCGGCTTTTAATTTTTCGGAAAGCAACAATAAGTCGGAAATTTCGTCCGGCGTAAAATCTAACAGTTTCAGGAAATTTCGATTTTTCAAATTGGGTATCATTGTGCAAGTTTTTGGTTGTCGTAATACATGGTGATTTTCGATCCGTAGCTTTTGTCTTCCAGTTTGGTGGCTTCCGTAATCACACTTTTTTGGCCGCCATTTTCAATGAAATTCAGGCACGCCCTTATTTTTGGAGCCATGCTTCCTTCTCCGAAAGTTCCGGCCTTCAAGTACTCCAGGGTGTCTGCATAGTCCAGGAATTCCAGTTTTTCCTGGCTCGGAAGACCAAAATCCTTATATATAAATGGTACATCGGTTAAAATATAGAACTCATCCGCGTGAATGGTTGAAGCAAGCAACGCCGATGTCATATCCTTATCAATGACGGCATCAACCGTCCGAACATTTTTTTCATTATCAAGATAAACCGGAATACCTCCTCCACCGGCGGTAATGACAATATTTCCTTCGCGAACCATTTTTCCAATAATCTCCTTGTTGAGGATATCGATGGGCTCGGGCGAAGGAACTACGCGGCGCCAGGCCCCTTGGTGCTTCGGACTCGGCTTGAATTGCCATCCCTTTTGTTTGTTGAGCAGGTTCGCATCCGCTTCGCTGTAGGTTTTCCCAATTCGTTTCGTTGGATTTTGAAAGGCTTCATCCTTATGATCAACCGTCACCATACTCATGACCGAAACAATATTTTTATCAATGCCATGTTTGTTCAAAACATTGCGCATCATGCGTTCAATCATATAGCCAATCCCGCCCTGCGAGTCAGCCACGCATATATCCAGGGGCATGGGCGAAATGTTGTACAGGGTTTCACCGGCATCGTTGCGCATCAAAATATTCCCAACCTGGGGGCCATTTCCGTGCGTAATCACCAGATCGTAACCGTCGGTTAACAGGTGTACAAGGTTTTCGAGCGTGTCAGTGGTGTTGCGCTCCTGTTCTTCAATGGTTCCTGTTTCGGTGTCGCGCAGTAAGGCGTTTCCTCCAAGTGCGATAACAGCTAATTTTTGTTTCATATTCGATTTGTATAAACCAGCCAGATGAGCAAACATAGAAAAATTCGGCATAAAGAAATAGGACTGAAAGCCTTGTTTTCATTTGAATTAAGATGTTGTAAAACAGTAGGTTGGTGCTTTGTTTCAGATTGAAGAAAAGAATTGATTTCTGGTGATGGATTCACATTTTTCCAGTCGCTTATCTTGCTAATTCATAGGTCCGGCGAATTTTTGATTTTTACTTTCCACCTTTTCGGATAAGTACATCGGGGTGCGAACACGATAAAACCATTTTTTTTGATATTTTATGACGGCTTTTGGGCACCATAAGCTGTCTAAATTTCGTTAACTTTGCATGCGAATTTTGAAAAATACCTATGGCTAAGAAGATCCAAAGAAAGCAGAAACAGAAGAAAATTAGTGTATTTAAGCGCGTCCGATCTTTTTTCACAGGAGAAAAATTCAAGTACACCGTTGGCTTAATTCTATTCATATTTGGGCTTTATTTATTAATTGCCTTCATTTCCTTTTTATTTTCGGGGCATGCCGATCACAGTAAGATGGATTTATCTTTTCGTGAGTTTCTCACCGACCCCGCAGTAAAAGGCCGGAACAAAGCCGGAAAAACTGGTATTTATTTGAGTGAAGCCATTATGAATCGTGGGTTTGGAATTTCCTCCTTTTTGTTGGTTTTTATGCTGTTTGTCACAGCGTTTCAGTTTTTCAACCGTCCCTTGTTTCGTTATTGGCGGACAATTGTTCTGGCATTTGTAAGCATGATTTGGCTTTCGCTGTTTCTGGGCCTGACTCTGGGAGATGTCAATGCGAACGCATTTCTTTATCTGGGAGGTCAGAACGGCTACTTCCTGGCCGAATGGCTCAGTTCGTTGGTTGGCTACGTCGGCACCTTTTTTCTCCTGGTGATCGGTTTGTTCCTGATTTGCCTTTTTACTTTCGACAACTTTATTCCCGTGGTTAAACGTGTGTTCGGAAGACGGGAGTCGGAAATTTCGCACGAGTCTTCAAGTTCCGTTGATCAGCGGCAGGAAGTTGAGCCCGAGGAAAGTATTGTGAAGGTGATTGATGAGAATGATATTTTGGAAACCATTTTTGATCCGGATAGTGAAGCCCTGGAGATGGATGAGTCGATTGACCGGAAGAAAATTCAAGACAACGTAAAAGAGCAGCTTTTGGCGAAACATGAAGCCAATGAGGATGACGATGAAGATCTTGAAATGACGGTTGAAAAAGTGGAGGAGGAAACCGATGAAGATTATGAGCACGAGGCCACGGAAGATTATGACCCAACATTGGATTTATCAAATTACCAGTTTCCGACCATCGACCTTTTGGATGATCATTCGTCGGGTAATGCCGAGGTGAGCAACGATGAATTGATATCGAACAAAAACAAGATTGTCGAAACACTCCGCCACTATAAAATTGAGATCACCAAAATTCGAGCGACAATTGGCCCCACGATTACTTTATATGAAATTGTGCCCGCGCCGGGAATCAGGATTGCCAAGATCAAAAATCTGGAAGATGATATAGCCCTGAGTTTGGCGGCACTGGGTATTCGTATTATTGCGCCCATCCCCGGGCGAGGAACCATTGGGATAGAAGTACCTAACCAAAACCCTGAAATTGTATCGATGCGTTCGATTATTGCTTCGAAAAAATTTCAGGAAAGTACCGCGGATTTGCCGGTTGTGCTGGGAAAAACAATTTCGAACGAAACCTATTTGATAGATTTGGCCAAGATGCCGCACATTTTGGTTGCCGGAGCCACCGGGCAAGGAAAGTCGGTTGGATTGAACGCGATCATTACTTCCTTGCTTTACAAAATGCATCCGGCCCAGTTGAAGTTTGTGTTGATCGATCCGAAAAAGGTGGAGATGAGTTTGTATTCGACCATCGAAAAACACTTTTTGGCAAAATTACCCGATGAGGAAGAGCCCATTATAACCGATATTCAAAAGGTTAAATACACCTTGAATTCGCTTAATAACGAGATGGATAATCGGTATGATCTTCTGAAAAAGGCCCATGCCCGGAATATTAAGGAGTACAACAAAAAATTTACCGGACGCCGGTTGAATCCTGAAAAAGGCCATCGTTACCTGCCTTATGTTGTGGTGGTTATCGACGAATTTGCAGATTTGATTATGACGGCCGGTAAGGAAATTGAATTGCCAATTGCACGGATTGCTCAGCTTGCCCGTGCTGTTGGAATCCATATGATTATTGCCACCCAGCGCCCTTCGGTTAGCATTATTACCGGCGTGATCAAAGCGAACTTCCCGACGCGGATTGCGTTTAAAGTGGCCTCAATGATCGATTCAAGAACCATTTTGGATACGCCCGGAGCCAACCAGCTGATTGGAAAAGGCGATATGTTGATTGCGGCCGGAAGTACAATTTCGCGCCTGCAATGTGCTTTTTTAGATACCCCTGAAGTGGAGCGTGTTTGCGAACATATTGCGAAACAGCAAGGTTATCCAACGGCTTTCTTGTTGCCTGAATATGTTGGCGAGGACGAGGGGAGTGCTCCGGGAGCTGTTGATCTGGCTAACCGCGATGAACTTTTTGATGATGCCGCCCGGGTGGTGGTGGTCAACCAAATGGGATCAACTTCCATGATCCAGCGGAAGTTTTCGATTGGCTATAACCGCGCCGGTCGGATTATGGATCAGCTTGAAGCCGCCGGAGTTGTTGGTCCAAGCGAAGGCAGCAAGGCCCGGCAGGTGCTACTTCAGGATGAATATAGTTTGGAACA
>NZ_LGIA01000216.1 GCF_001270965.1 Sunxiuqinia dokdonensis
GTTTCACCCGGCTTGATAATAATGAACGGGTTCACTTTCCAGCCTTGTCCCAAATCGCGGGCGGCATGACTCGCATTGGCCACATTGCGCTGGTCGCCATCGGACGGTTTAGCCATCCCGCCCTTGCCTTTTTCTCCGGTGAAATTCTCCGGGCTTATCGAGCGGGTTTCCGCGTCCGACAAACGATACAAGTTACCCATATTCATGTCCAGGCCATTGAAGGCACTCTGGGCAAAAACCTCAAAGGAAAATAGGCAGATCAAAAATAAGAAACTTAGCTTTTTCATAATTTATAAATTTAAACTTAAACGATTAAGCAACTTGGCGAAAATATCATCCACAAGATGCTCTTGTAATTAATTTTGACGCCATTTGTATGTGTTGATTTTCCGTATTTCCTTTCATCTCATCGAGCAAAATCCGAACTGATTCACGTCCCATCTGCTCCAGGGGTTGTTTAATGTAGGTTAGCGGAGAATCGAAAAAATCAAACGCTTCATTCCCATCAAAACCAATCAAAGCAAGTTCTTCTGGAACTTTTTTCTGATTAGTTTTCACAGCATAAAGACCGGCAAGCGACAAGGCATTTGTCGCAAAAATCAACGCATCGCTGATCAAGTGAGTCAACATTTCTCCAATGATTTTCTCCATTTCCTGACGTGGCAGATTATATGCAATCTTTTTTATGCGAATTTCCTTTTCAAGTTGGTGATCAATCATCGCCTCTTTGTAACCGCGAATCCTTTCAGACATGTGGATAAGGGAATTTTCATATGCAACCATGCCAATTCGCCGGTGCCCTTTCTCAACCAAATGAGTAACGGCATCATACACCGCAGTGAAGTTATCGAGCACAACATAGCTGGTATTTAGCTGCGGCAAATAGCGGTCAATCAGCACCAAGGGGACCTCCCTGTTTATTAATGCGTTGATTTGACTCTTGCAACCTTCGGAAGGAGCGATAATAAACCCATCCACCTGGCGGTTTACGAACGTATCGATCAACGCTTCCGATTTCACACAATCTTCATCGGAACTACCAAAAATAACGGTGTAGTTATGCTTGATCGCCTCATCTTCAACAATACGGGCGAGCTGTCCGAAAAACGGGTTGGCAATATCGGCTACAATCAGACCAATGGTATTAGTCGATCCTTTGCGTAAACTTCGTGCGATTTGGTTGGGCATGTAATTCAGTTCGCGGGCGGCATCCTTGATCTTTTTGGCAACTTCAACGCCAACGCGTTTCTCTTTTTCCAGGCCATTCAGCACATAAGAAACGGTAGCTGTGGATACGCCTACTTTGGTGGCAATGTCTTTTAGCGAAACCTTCTTGCTCATTCGTAGATATCTTTAGATTTTTGCTCGATTTCAATTAATCGATTAAGCAAATGTAAGCTTAATCGATTAATTGAAAAACAAACTTGATCATGTTTTACAGCATAAACGATGGAGCCAAAGAGTCTTAAGGCAACATTAGGGTCGATACGAATAAGAGAGAATAAAAGGACAAGCCTGACGCATAAAAAGCCTCGAATACAATATCTCTTTTCAGCTTTTGTCCGCAAACGGATACCATGATGATATTGACGCTTATATTGGAAAGTATATTATTGAGTGCTTTAAAGATAAGGAAAGAACAGATGTTATCAATTGTTGTGATACTCCACAAACCCATCTCTTTGAAAAATCCAAGTGAACGAACAAAAAAGGAGCACTCGGCTCCTGCGTCTCAACCTAAAAAGGATTTCCCTTTCCGGCATAGGCATGTTCGTCTGCCGCAGCCGAAAGAAAACTTCGGAATTCCGGTTCTCCGCAATCGGAACACAGCAGCGTGCGGGTTCGTGGCCAGTAATAGGCTACAGCACCACGTGGCAATCGAACCTGGCACTTTTCGCAGTAACTTGGATAACGCACGGCAATTTGTCTTGGATCATCTTTGTATCTCATCATCAATACCTCCTATCATTTTATTCTGACAACAAACGTCAGAATGGATTAATCTTCAAATGGTTTCATAATGAAAATTGCAGGCGATGGATCATCGAAATCCTGAGCGGTAACCAAGGCTTTCAGAGTAACTTCGCGCAACAGTCGGTTCGACCTTTCCGCCACTTTTTCGTTGTGCTCCCAATTATCGGTGTTCGGCAAATGTACCCGAAGCTTAAAAAGCAAGTGGGAAGAAGTTTCCTTCCGGCCGAAAAAGGCAAACATGAACAGTACATCCCATAAGCGGCCCGACTGATCCTGATGACCTTCCATTCCTTCTGGAACTTCAACATATTTGTCCCAAACTGCACGGGTTAGGTATACCGGATAACGAATCCCAGCTTCCTGGGAAATCTTTTGATCAACTTGAATCAGATACCCGTCATCAACTGCTTGCTTTGTAGAGTAAACTGAAATTGGTTTTAAACTTTTGAAATCATTCATAATAGATCGCTGCTGCCTTACAGACTTTTTATGGCATCTGGCACGCCGTTAAACTTAAATTTTTGGCGTACTGGCATTGAAGCTGTCCCGGATGAGGTCAATGGGGTGGATGTCAGGTTTTCCGTGCGGAGGAAATGCGTGGTTTGGAAAGGGAAAAGCTGAACACATCCGAAGGACGGTTGCCACGAAAAGCAACCGCCCCTTTACCGTTCCGGGAAACGAAATAACTTTGGCAAAAATTTGAGTGGAAACGGAAATCACCTGAAAAAAGCAGGATCGATCTGATGAGCGGATAACAGCCCTTGACCGTTTCTGCCGAGCAGGTGAATTTGCCGGGAATTGGGAATGGATAACCCACAACCATGGATAATTGCTAAAATCCTAATTCAAGTAAAAATCAAGACGCATTAATAAAGCAATCATTAACTTTGAAGGCAACAACTTTAAACCGAATTCAAAAAAATGAGCGTTATAGGGCTAAGCAAAGAAAAAGTACAGGCTATGCTGGTTGACCTAGAATCAGAACAGATTGAACGGACTATTTCTACAACCGACACCGCAAAGTTTGCCCAGGCTATATGTGCTTTCTCAAATGACCTATCCAATAAAGCCAAAAGTGGCTACTTATTTATTGGTGTATATGATGATGGCACTTTGTCAGGCTTAAAAGCCAGTGACCGTTTGCTTCAGTCTTTGGGGGGATTACGTTCCGATGGCAATATCCTCCCCCAGCCTATTCTGTCCGTGTCTGTATTTTCGTTTGCAAAAGGAGATGTAATCGTTCTTGAAATACAACCTTCACCTTTCCCCCCGGTAAGGTACAAGGGAAAAACATGGATCAGGGTGGGGCCTCGTAAAGCCGTGGCGAACGACATGGAAGAACGCATCCTGATTGAACGAAGGGCCTCCAACGTCAGTACTTTTGATGTCCGTCCTTCACTTGGCCTTGGGGCGGATAGCATCAACAAGAAATTATTCACAGAAACTTATTTGCCACAGGCTATTGACAATGACCTGCTTGCAGATGATCACAGGGAACTGACCGAAAAACTGGCCAGTCTCCGTTTCTTCAGTCCAAATTATAGCGTGATAACCAACGCGGGTCTGTTGCTTTTTGGAAATGAAGTCGAAAGATATATTCCCGGTGCTTACATTCAATACGTCAAATTTGATGGGTTAACTGAAGCTGACGATCCCATTAATGAAAAAAAGTTTTCGGGCAATCTCGTCCATATTTTATCCGAACTGGACTCCTTTCTTGAGTATGCCATTATCCAGCAAAAGCCTGTTCCTGTTACCGCGCTAAAAGAGAAAAGACAGTTCAATTTTCCCAAATGGGCTATCCGCGAACTACTTATGAACAGTGTCATGCACAGGGATTATGAATCGAATGCCCCAGTTAAATTTTATCAATATAAAAACCGGATTGAGGTAATCAATCCAGGCGGGTTGTACGGAAATGCCCGGCCTGAAAATTTTCCAACTGTCAATGATTACCGGAACCCTGTCATAGCAGAAGCCATGAAAGTTTTAGGCTTTGTAAACCGGTTTAACCGGGGAATTGCCAGGGTAAAAAAGGAACTTGCGGACAATGGGAACCCTGACGCAGTATTCGATTATAAAAAGATTGGTGTGTTTGGGGTTACTGCTTATGACGCTTTATACCAAAGCCTGAAAACACTCAAAGCTGAAACTGGAAAGTTTTCGATAACCCCAGGGGAAGCAACCTTTAGCTTATCGATGAAGAATCCTGAAAAAGTCTTGATGTTAATTGAGGAGGATGAGCATATTACGATTCCTGAAATGGCAGATAAGATTGGAATCTCAGTTAAAGGCGTTGAGAAAATAATTTCCATACTTAAAAATGAAGGTCGGATTGAACGAGTGGGATCCAGGAAAACCGGCTATTGGACAGTTAAAAAGTAGGGGATAAAGTAGGGGATAAAGTAGGGGATAAAATCTGTCACAAAAAATCAACATCAGCGGGACAATAGTCTTTGGAGAACTAAAGAAAATGACCAGTATAGACCCAGGGCTGTTTCTACCGTGCAGGGAAAATTGGCAAGGAAATAGAAATGGACAACGCATGTCAGGGCGACAACACTTCAAAGTTGCGCGAGTCCGTTTATTTCTCCAGAAAAGCATGAACCCATCGCTTATACGGATCGTCAAATTTGATCTCGCCTGGATTAAACTTTTCAGGATTCCAATCCTCCCCCAGCCAGACTTTCATTTCGTCGTGCTCCTCATGCTCCGGGTTAGCTAAGACTGTCAATACATTTTCATAACCGGGAACTCCTCCGCAATCCTCAGGTGGGCATGCCCTTTCCCCACCGATACATATCGGATACTTGATTTTGGGGTTTCGGTACAGATAGCCTTCGAGCATGACGGTATGAAGCCAACCATCGCCATAGTCATATTCATAGGTGGCCTGAATACCGAGATCGTTATAGTGATCGGTTGCCAGGATCTCCCAACCGGGAAAAACCTCAGGCAAATCGCCCAATCCTGAAAAATCAGGAATACCTATCCGCGCCACTTTCCTTTTCCCTTTCCCTTTTATTTCGAAATGGTGCAGGTGGTAATCCAGCCAGCCCAAAGCATCCTGGATAGCGACGTGCAGATCCCAGAAATTGTAATTGGCCGGAACCTGGATTCGTCGCCAAATACGCGGAGAGATGCCCTGTATTTCAACCAGAAACTGTAGCACCTGGGTTTTGGAGCCACCGGAATCCGGCGCCTTGAGATAGTTCATTGTGTATCCAAGTTCTGTAAAATTTTTATCAAATTGGCTTGCCATAAATTGTTGATGAATTTGACTTCTGAAGAATTGGGTATCAGCGTGTTTAATGCCACGCAAAAATAGCAAAAGATAATCAAGAATTGCTATTGTCAGCGTTGAAAAGGCGCCTCGTTTATCGGCTCGAAGGCTGGATTTCCTCTCGGGTTTTTGATGATGTTTTATTCACAGCTGATTTGAATTTCGGTCGCGATGTATTGGGAGTGCGCCATCCAGAGTTTTTGCCGTTCCACATTGAGCTGTCCCGGATGAGGTCAACGGGGTGCATGTCAATCCGATGTGATCGGAATGAACGCATCCGAAAGATTCCGATGCCACGCCCCCCCCTTTACCGTTGCGGGAAGCGATCAATAACCTTGGCGGAAATTTGAGTAAAGATGAGAAGTTAATCGCTGAATTCCCCTTGCCTGTAATGAAATAGTGTATCATCTAGAGATGATTAAAGACTAAATCGCAGCAAAGTTTGAAACTTTGCCTGGGCGGGAAGTGTCACATCATGAAGAAAAAATCAAAATAATTTGGCAGAGTTGGAAAAATGAATTTATTTTGCAAACCAAACGGTCGGTTTATGAAACACACGAAAGAACATATTTTAAAGGAGGCTTTTTCATTGTTTATGCAGAAAAGCTTTAAAGAAGTTACAATGAAAGACATTGTAGAGAAAACAGGAATGTCAAAAGGGGCTTTCTATCATTATTTCCCGAGCAAAGAAGCAGTATTCAAAGAAGTTGTGGACGCTTATTTTCTTGCAGGATTAGACACTTATTTTGATAATATTCCAAAAGATAATCTCCGAAATTTCATCAATCTTTACCTTCAGAACCTGGTTGATTTAATTGATTCAATGAAAATCAACTTTGGACTGAAAGACAGCAAACAAGGTATAACATATTACAGCATGTCGTTTGATATATTAAGGATGTTTCCGGAATATGAAGAATTTACAGCAGGACAATACAAGATGGAACTGACCAAATGGGAAGAAGTAATTGCAAATGCTCGAAGAAATGGAGAAATCGAAACATCGATGAGTGATTCACAACTGGGAAAACTGTTTGTGGTTATTAATGACGGGCTTGCCGTTAAGCTTATCTTGCAAGGGCGTATTGACGATTTAGCCGGAGAAATGTTCACCCTTTTTAATGCTGTTTACAACATGGTAAAAGCCTAAAAAATTGCTTAATAAACCGACCAAGCGGTCTGTTTAATTCGCGGGTAAAACATCGCAAATTTGCAACCAATAAAAAAAAAGAAGCATGAATTACTTTCAGATTTTGGGTGTCGGTTTCGGAATTGTAGCTCTTCTCAAACCATTTTACATGCATGTGCTTCCTTGGGACGAAAATAAGTTTATTGCAGAAACTTACACTGAAGAAAGACCCAATTGGATATTACCAATAGCAATTATGGGTCTGGTGCTGGTTTGTTATACATGGTACAAGGAGCTCACCACAGAGATTCGATACTCATTGATTATTACTATCATGTTCTCACTTACGGCGATAAAAGCAGTATTTTTTATATTCGATTACAGTAAATTTCAAAAATGGGTGGCGGGATTGCTCATCAAAAACAAAGGGAAGAATGTCGTAATCGTGGATGTTTTCGCCGGAATTTTTGGACTTGTCTTGATCGCTGCATCATTTTTTTTATTGTGAATCATATATTCTTCATTAACAATTCAGTTTCTAATACTTATAATTTATATATACAATTTCAACACGCTATAAGCCCAATCTCAGGTCATTGAAAAACATAAAACAATACTTCTATTTAATCTTAATATTTCGAATGCTATGAATACAAAAACAATCTTTATCAGCTTATTGCTTCCGTTTCTTTTTTTTAAGTCGTTTGCTCAAAGTGCAATCGACAGTCTTGCCATTGAAAACACCTGCCGCAATTACATTGAAGGTTGGAAGGAAGGTGACCTTGAAAAAATTTCTGCAGCCGTCTCACCCGAACTTGTTAAGCGCACTGTGATGGTCGACGGTGAAAGTAAATCCTACACTTCAGGGATGAGCTATTCCCTTTTTAGAACATTTTCCCGAACAAGCAGAAATGGAATTCAAATGCAGGATTTTCTTCCTGAAGAGGAGTTTAGTTATGAAGTGTTGATTTATGATATTATGGGTGATTTTGCCGTTGCTAAAACGATTGTTCCCAAATATGGATTTTTCGATTACTGTCAACTGGCTAAGTTTGATGGAGAGTGGAAAATCTTTAACATCCTTTGGGGCTGGATGCCGCAACAACAACTTTAAAGAAGCATTCATGATCATATTTAACCGCAATGAGAAAATTTTTATTACTCTTATTAGCCTGCATAGGTTTATTCAGCTGCGCAAAGGATGAAGTACCAGCGCTATTTCCGGTTGCCCAATTCGAAACAGAAGAAACTTATTATGACGACGGTGATGTCATCCAGTTTATTAATACAAGTGAAAAAGCAAGTTACTATTTATGGTCATTCGGACACACTAAATTTTCAAATGAACCAAATCCGGAATATACTATTGACCTAAAAGATTTTCTGGGCTATAAATTTACTGCTGAACTTAATGCGTATTCTGCCGATGGTCTGAAAGAAAGCTGTTCGAAGGATTTCATCATCAGCAAACGAATCCTTTTAGACTTGCATATCCTGCGAATGGAAGAGTCGTTGGCAGAATCAATTGCAACTCCTAGCGAACAACAATCAAATTTGATAGTATACATGGGGCCAGTTAACGAACCGTTTGAATGGATAGTACCTGAACAAACACTACCTCCATTAAAATTGAATATAGAATCAGGATATCCACAAAAACTGTATGTAATGAGAACTTGGCCAAGAGTTGCAATGAATAATGAGTGGTGGTTTATTCGTCTCTCTATTCAGCCTGAAGAAGAGGATGCCGATCATAGGATGCTGATCAAAGAATTCAGATTTAATCCATGCAAAACCGATTTTGTCATGAATGAAGACGACATACGCCAATTTGTGATTGAAGACGAGGAAATGGCCATTGCCATTGATTTTCTGTATATTAACTAATGTTTTAATTCTAATCTAACAAAATGTCACAACTAGAAAGATCCGATGACGAGTTACCATGGGCTATCCAAAAAGGTTGGCGTTTCCATCATATCGGTATACCAACAGTTGAAAAAAGGATAAGTGAAAAATATTTACCTAAACTGAAGTTTTACACTTCCGGATTTGAACAAAGTCCATTTGGCATTGAATGGATGCGCTTCGAAAAAGACTGCCCGTTGCCTGAGTTGGTGAAAATTGTACCACATGTGGCATTTGAAGTGGATGACCTGGATACAGAACTGGAACAGAACAATTTTAAGATACTGACTCTGCCAAATGCTCCAAGCGGTGGTGTTCGTGTCGCCATGATTGAGCATAACGGCGCACCGGTCGAATTAATAGAATTCTTAAAATGAATTATGGGGATTTGTTTTTTGGTTTGTGATCTTTTCTACTGTTTCGTCGCAAATATTTCATATGCCGAATGATCAGGGAAAATTATTAAGTATTTGATGACTAAGGATGAAAAGCATGGACTAAATACCGCCAATAGGTTTAGATTGTAACGTATTATTGAAGTTGTATTCTTAAATGAATGTTTCTTAGAATGAAAATATTAAGATTGCTTTTACTGGTAGGCGTATTTTTTGCAACTTCCAGCCAAATAGAAATGGGCATGAGAAATTTTATCGATGAGGAATTGATGGTTGCAGTTTCCTCGTCAAAACTTTATGTTCGCATGCGCGGAAATCCTGAAGGAGATTTGATAGTGAATCTGCATGGTGGTCCGGGTGGTTATTCCGGTATTGACATTAAATTGATGGGGCCAAAGCTGGAAGACCAGTTTCTGATCGCCTACCTCGATCAGAGGGGATGTGGAAAATCTCCTGCATGCACCGATAAATCGTTGCTCACCTTTAAGCAGTACCTGGAGGATTTAGATTTTGTGATTGATTCGCTGCGTAACCGATATAAAAAAGATCAAGTGAACCTTATGGGAACTTCATGGGGTGGTATGTATGGCTTTTTGTATTTGCTCGAAGGCAGCAAGAAGGTTAATGCTTTTGCTTGCATCGATGGGAAGGTCAATAGTTACTATCAGAATACTTTTCTTTTAAATTATCAATCAGAAAAAATAAGTGAGCTTCTGAATGGAAATATATCTAGTGATAAGAGAACAGAACTGGAAAAAATAGCAGCAGAACTGGAACGTATTAAACAAAGCCCATCTGCCAGCTTTTATAAAGATGTTAACTGGATGCTACATGAAGTATCGCCTAAGCTTGGCTTCAATGCCTACTTTGCTGATACATCTAATATTATTTCCCTTGACGATGTACTTCAGGATACAGCGTTGCTAAATTTGATGAGGTACACCAAAGATGAATTCATGGAAATTGGGAAAAAGGCTGAATTTGTTAATCAAGCTTTCCTTGATGGTCCCGAGTACAATGACATCAATATTGAAAAGGATTTGTCTTCTATAAACGTCCCCACTGCTGTAATTCAGGGAGAATTCGATTATGTAGTAGGAACCGGGCATGCAATCCTGATCTATAATGCACTTATCGGCTTGTTGAATGATAAAAAGGAGTTGCATATTCTACCAGACACCGGCCACTGTCCTGCCATCGAGTCCCCGGATGTTTTAGCTAACATATTGGTTCATTTTTTCAAAGAACATTCATCATAACTTATTTTCAAAATGAAAAATTTCGCATTTTTCTTAGTCACAAATCTGCTATTTGCATCGGTGTGTCATTCAACAAACAACACAAAACAAAGTATCGATGAAGAGCTTAGAATTCCAGTTCCTTCATCTGAACTTTACGTCAGGATACGCGGCAATGCTGACGGAGCCTTGATTGTGAATCTGCATGGTGGCCCGGGTGGTTATTCCGGGATCGATATCCATTTAATGGGGCCTGGACTGGAAGACAGGTTTCTGGTTGCATACCTTGACCAGCGGGGATGTGGAAAATCAAAAGACTGCAATGAGACAACCATGCTGACAGTAGAACAGTATGTTCAAGATTTGGATATCGTAATTGACGCTCTGCTAAATCAATTCAATAAAGAAGCAGTGAATTTAATAGGAACATCATGGGGCGGCATGTATGGTTTTCTCTATTTGTTACACGATCAGAGCAAAGTTAATGCCTTCGCCTGTGTTGATGGAAAAGTGAACAGCCACTATCAAAATCATTCCCTAATTGATTATGAACTGAATCTTATTGCAAAACTACTGGAAGATGAACTTTCGGCAGATCGTAGAAATGAACTACAAGAAATCAGGGGTGAATTATCGAGGATTCAGGACAGTGATTTTGAACAGTTTCACACCGATGTTAACCGGATGAAACATGAGTTTCCTTCAAAGTTGGGCTTTAATGCCTATTTTGCCGATACTTCAAAAATAATTTCCTTGAATGATGTTTTAAGAGATTCCGCTTTAATGGCGCTGATGAATTATACCGAAAAAGAATATCTGCAGGTAGGGAAGAAAGCTGAAATAGTGAACGAAGCATTTCGTAATACACCTTCATACAACAACATGAACATCGAGGAAGAACTGAAAAAAATTTCTGTTCCTGTTGCAGTAATTCAGGGCGAAAAAGATTTTGTAGTTGGAATTGACCACGCTCGTTTGATATACAATGCTTTGAAAAATCTTAAAGAATATGAAAAGGAACTACATATTCTGCCTCACACGGGACACTGTCCAGCTATTGAAAATCCAGAGCAATTATCAACTATTCTATTCAATTTTTTTGAAAAGCGATCTTTATAACCACATCTCAGACATGAATCTTTAGTCGTAAGTTTGAAAAAAAAAGACGCAGCCAATTTGTCTGAAATTACATCTTACAGAAAAAACACAATTATGAAAAATCTGATCATCTTCGGTGCTCTAACCCTTTTTTGCATGAGTTGTGAAAAAGAAGATTCTAATTTTGGCAATCCTGATGTTGAGCAGTTTGTACAGCAAATTAAGGATGGGACATACAACAAATATGAATTTGGGAAAAATGGTGAAACGCTTTGGACGACAATGCCAAGCTTTGGAAATGAACACATTGATTTACTGTTAGACTTTGCAAATGATACCTCACAAATCTGTCCTTGCGACCATTTTCCGATTAATCCAATTTCATCGGTACCGCCATATCGGAAAAATGACGACCAAGTATGCATTATGGTTGGCGAGTATCTTTTATGGTGTATTGAAGGAGTTATAGAAGGCAAAACCTATGCTTCATTGACACCGATTCTTAGAAAGAATGGAAGTCATTTTGAAGCTGAAAGGCTGAGTGGAAAAGAAATCTTGCAAGTGAGAAAAATATATCTTGAGTGGTGGGAAGAATATAGCAACTCAAGCAATTTTAAAAGACTGCCTTTAGATGAAACTGCCTACAGATGGAGATAAAAAAAAGAATCCACATACATTCAGTTGAATAGCAAGAGATTACCTCCGAACACCCTTGAAGTTGATCCTGAAGCGGAACTTCACTACCCCAAACCATTTAAATCTACTGAGTCTTGCACCACTTTACCAGGAAATAAGTCAATATAACTGATTGATTTTCACACACTCCAAAACTCAGCCAAAGCCTCCGCCTGCTGGAGTACAATTTCGGTGGCCAGTTTTTGCATGTCGGGTGGGTAGCCGTATTGGCGCAGGGTACGTTTTACGATCACCTTCAGCTTCTTTTTCACCGATTCCTTTACGGTCCAGTCGATGGTGGCACTTGCCCTCACCCGCTCTACAAGCACCCTTGCCAGTTTGAGCAGCGTCTCGTCGCCCAGCATATCTTTGGCGCTTTGGTTGTTGGCGACGGCGTCATAAAAAGCCAGCTCATCCCGCGACAGTCCCATCTTTTCGCCCCGTTTGTCGGCTTCTTTGATCTCCTTGGCCAGATCAATCATTTCCTGAATAATCTCGGCAGCGGTGATTAAATTATTTTGGTAACGCTTGATCGACGATTCCAGCATTTCCATCAGGCTGCGGCTTTGCACAACGTTGTGTTTGGCCCGGATCTTTATTTCATCATTCAGCAGTTTTTTAAGCACTTCCAAAGCCAGGTTCTTGTGCTTCATGTCACGCATCTCTTCCAGAAACTCATCATCGAGCACCGACAACTCGGGTTTCCGGATTCCCGCCGCATCGAAAATATCAATGACCTGCTCCGAAACGATGGCCTGATCAACCACTTGTTTGATGGCCGTTTCAATTTCGTAATCGCTTTTTCCACCATTTTGGGAACTGCCGGAATCAAATTTCATCAGGCGTGCTTTCACCGCCTGAAAGAATGCGATCTCATCCTTAACGTCCATCGCCTCCTCGTGGGGCAAAGCAATCGCAAAAGCCTTCGAAAGCGCCGTCACTTCACGCACATATCGGTTTTTGCCATCTTTCAGACTGAGAATATATTCAACTCCCGAAAGAATGATTTCCAGCTTTTGTTTGACTGTCGCGTCAAAATATTCCTCGTAGGCGAACCCCTTGCCATAAGGTATTTTGGGGTCGGCGGCCATCATCAATTCCGGTTCACGCAGGCTTGTTTTTTCCGAAAACATCTGGGCCACCACTTCGAGCTTCTCCAGCATCAGCTGAACGGCTTCTTCCTGTGTTTTGGCAGGATCTCCCTTGCCGCCACTTTCTGCGTAAAAGGACAGGGCTTTCTTTAAGTCGGAAGCAATTCCCAGATAATCGACCACCAAACCGCCCGGCTTATCTTTATAAACACGGTTCACCCGGGCAATGGCCTGCATCAGGTTATGGCCTTTCATCGGCTTGTCGATGTACAGCGTGTGGAGGCTGGGTGCATCGAATCCGGTGAGCCACATATCCCTAACAATCACCAGTTTTAAGGCATCGGAGTCGTCTTTCATGCGGTCGGCCAGTGTCCGGCGTTGATCTTTGGTGGTGTGGTGTTTCATCATTTCCGGGCCATCAGATGAAGCCGCGGTCATCACCACTTTGATCACTCCCTGGTCCAAATTATCGCCATGCCAATGTGGGCGGATGTTGGTGATTTCATTGTAGAGATCAACGGCGATCTGGCGGCTCATGGTCACAATCATCGCTTTGCCTTCAAGTCCGCTATTGGTTCGTTCTTCGTAGTGAAAAACAATGTCTTCGGCGATTTTCTTCAGGCGGGCCGGGCTGCCAACAATGGCTTCCACCTTGGTCCATTTGGCCTTGGCTTTTTGGGTATCGGTCAGCTCATCGCTTGCCAGTTCCTCGTCCAGCTCCTCAATCAGTTGTTTGCCTTCTTCCGAAAGGTTGATTTTCACCAGGCGGCTGTCGTAGTAAATAGGAACCGTTGCCCCGTCTTCAACGGCCTGGGCAATGTCGTAAATATCGACATAGTGACCAAAAACTGCCGGGGTGTTGACATCGGTGGATTCTACCGGTGTGCCGGTAAATCCCAGGTAAGTGGCATTGGGCAGGGCATCGCGCATGTATTTGGCAAAGCCATACACCAAACGGTGGCCAACTACTACTCCTTTTTCATTTTTTACTTCCACACTTTTTGGCTTAAATCCGTATTGGGTGCGGTGGGCTTCATCGGCCAACACCACAATGTTGGTGCGGTCCGACAACTGTTCGTAAATATTGGTTCCATCTTCGGGCTGAAACTTCTGGATGGTGGCGAATACGATTCCGCCGGATGCCACTTTCAGCAGCTCTTTCAAATGTTGCCGGCTGTTGGCTTGCACCGGAACCTGGCGAAGCAATTGTTTCGACGAAGCAAAGGTGTCGAATAGCTGGTCATCCAGGTCGTTCCGGTCGGTAATGACCACAACGGTTGGGTTGTTGAGCTGAAGCACCAGCTTGCCACTGAAAAACAGCATCGACAGCGACTTGCCGCTGCCCTGGGTGTGCCACACCACACCGCCTTTTCGGTCGCCGTTGGCCGACGAGGCTTTTTGAACCGATTCGATGGCTTTGTTTACCGCGTAATATTGGTGATAAGCCGCCACTTTCTTTACGGTTTGAATCGTTGCGATTCCTTTGGCGTCCACATGCTTTGACTCTTCAAAAACAATAAAATGACGAATATAATCCAGCAAGGTTTCCGTATTGATCAGCCCTTTAATCAGCACTTCCAGTTGGCTGTTGAGTGGCGAGGCTTCGGTCATGCCATCGCTGGTTTTCCAGGCCAAGTAACGCGAGAAACCCGCAGACAAGGAACCGGCTTTGGCATCGGCACCATCGGACAGCACACAAAAGGTGTTGTAGGTAAACAGCGTCGGGATGGTGTCCTTGTAAGTTTGAATTTGCTTGTAGGCTGAATGCAGGGTGGCATTTTCGTCCACCGCATTTTTTAGTTCAAAAATGACCAGGGGCAAGCCGTTGACAAACAGGATCAGATCGGGGCGTTTGTTATTGTTGTTTTCGATGATGGTAAACTGGTTGACCACCAGGAAATCGTTTTGAGCGGGATTTTCGAAATTGACCAACTGCACCCGGTCGCCACGTTGAATGCCATTTTTGCGATATTCCACCGAAACCCCCTCGGTAAGCAGCTCATGAAACCGGAGGTTGTTGACCATGAGATCGGGCGAAGCAACACGCTCCACAATTTTTATGGCTTCCTGCTGTGCGTCAAACGGAATATCCGGATTGTTGCGGGCAATGGCCTCCTGCAAACGCCCTTTTAACACGACATCGCCAAAGGAATTCCGCTCCGGGTGTGCGCCGTCGGGAGCGATGATTGCACCATTCAGGTATTTCCAACCCAGGTTTTCGAGCTCCTCAATGGCCCATAGTTCGATGTCGTTTTCGGTTAGTTTGGTCATATCAACTATTCTAAATCTTGCCTATCGACACTTTCTCTTCTGACTCCTTTATTGCAATCCCGCTGCGCAAACAGAAACTGCAGAAGTCATCAATTTGCTTCAATGTTGACTGCTCGTCTACAAAGAGAGAAAGATCGTATGCTTTTGCGCAAATCCTTTTATCGTCCACCTCATAGACATAGCTATCCTCCTTGCTGGTGAGGAATTTATTGGGATTAGAAAATATGTCGGGGTTCCAAACGTTGTAGCCTAAGACAACAATGAGGCGTGTCTTTGAATTTTCCGGGTTATTAAATTTTTCTACATCAATACGACTTTTCGTTTTCGATTCTTGATCAAAAAATCCGGTGTCACTTTGAATAACAATCGACAGAGCCAACTCCTTATGGTTAATTTTGGCTTTTCCCATATAAAATTCGTACAAATACATATTTAGCCAGTCCCAGGCCCATAAGTTTAACTTTCCACGCCCATTGCCAGGACTTGGGCTCGAAAACTTTGGGTAGCCACCACTGTAGGCAAAGCCAAGGTGGTCACCAACAAATTGGACTAAATCGAGGACACGTTTTTGATAGTGATAAAGCAAGCGATACGCTTTACGCACATCAACCAAGGCTGTGGAGAGTTCGTGTTGTTTTAGAGGTTCCATTTTTGTATGATATTAGTGCTTGTTGTGCCTGATATTGCATAATTGGAAAGCATATTCAGGAACTTGATTTTATTTCTTCGAATGAAAATACTACTCAGCGTGGACCCGTCGCTAAAAATATGGTAAGCATGGATAGGTAGACTATCAAACCAAAGTCCGGTAGCATAACCATGTAGTCGAAATACATCAGTCAAATCAGTAAACACCTGAAGAATAGCATCGTTTGAATTCAGCAACCCTTCCGATTCATATAGCTGGCGATGGCAAAGTTGAATATGTTCCAGTAAACGTTTCCATCTACACATTACGATATGAACTCCATTCTCGACTTGTGTTTCCTCCGAGAATAAACCTCCTAAAGCAAGGTAGTAGAGTTCCTTTTCTTCAGAATATTCATTTCGGTAAGCCTGAATTTGATTAATCCATTGCTCTCGATATTGCTGATTATGATCCGAACGTTTTGCTTCGACAATCAGGTCGAAATCGCTAAATCGAATAAAAACATCAGGCTCTATAAAATTGACATTTGTCGTCTGCTTAGCGTCCCAATGTGGCCAAAACTCTTTCGACATCATTTTCCCTGGATTAAGAGGCAATTCATTACCATAACAGGCTCTGGTTAAGATCGACCAAAACAGCTCAGTCGGAAGATAAAAAAGTCGTTCGAAAACAAAAGAAGTCAATGAGTCTTCAGATGTTTTAAACAAGTGTTGCCAATTTATTCCATCGGAAATTACATTTCGACCTGCCTTACCGTGTTTTATGGCGTGCAGCATATTTAACTCCGGTTATCCCTTTTCGTAGAAATCTCACCGGATTTTATTCCTTTCTCGATTGTGTTCGTCGGCCGCTGTGGCTTTACAGGTTTTGGGTGCGGCGTTGAAGCCGGCTTTTTACTTTGTTCGTTGCTCATTTTTATTGGTTTAAGTTTATTAACATAAATGAAAAAACTAAAATTATTGTCAAAATCAGCGCTATTAAAACCAAAGTTTTGGCCACATATAAATCATCCAAACGACTTCGATTTATTTTCATGTTTGCGGAATTTAAACTGGCATAATTCTCGATCAAATATTTCCTGAAGCTTTCGCGCTCGCCCTTTTTTACTTCTTTGTTATATTCTTTGAGCTCGTTTCTATGCTTGTACAACTCTTTCGAATCTGGTAAATAGTTATAATTAAACCCCTTGAAAAGATTGTTATATGATTTTGCTAAATACAGAATGCTTGCCATAAGTAATAAGCCAATGATTACAATCAGTATAAAGTTAAAAGAACAAAAAGAAGTCACAGCTTCTTTGAAGACTAAAATCACTCCACCAGATATTAGCGTAATGATACCAATGGGGATATTGACCTCGTTATTCAATTCAACCTTCCGAATTTGCTCCCGATCAAACAGGCTTTTAAAATACTCTAGTTCGTTCATTGGTATCCTGTGTTTCATTTTTATTTACCCGCAACTCCCCACTCATCAACTTCGGCAACAAGGTGTCCCGCAATTGCGTAAGGGTTTGGATTTCATTTGTATTGTTTGATGATTTTTCAAAGAGCCTGCGTATTACCTTATCAAAGTCTTTTAATATCTCAGGATCAGGCAATAAAAGCTCAAGACTATGTAAGTTTGCCTTATTTACTTTTGGCTGCACCGCCCCGGTAATAATTGAGTCAATATTTACGCTCAACAAGAACAAATAGATGAAATAAAACAAATAAGATTCTTTGCCTTTCAAAATATGAGCGTGATTGTTCACCCAAAATTTGCCTTCAACCAAGAATACTATTGGAGTATTTCGAGAGCGGAGGTTTTCACCGTCTTCCGAGAATAATATATAGGTTCCTTTAAATATGAAATCATCAATATAATCTACTATTCCTGATGCGCCGAAATAAGGGTATATACCTTTCCGATTTGTTCTCTCTTTACTTGACAAAGGAATCCTTTTGTTAGAATAATTGATTACCAATTCACCTAAGTTGCTCAAACTCCACCCCTCCGGAATTTCGCCCAATTCACTTTCAACCATTTTGCCGCCGGAGCTTTTATAGGGCTCGCCATTTTCAGTGGGAAATTCAAATTCGACAAACCAACGCTTAAACAGGGTTTGCGCCAATTCTTCCAGCACTTGGTTTTGCTGGCGAAGGAGGGTGATTTTTTGATCAAGAATAGCCAATGTCCTTCCAATTTCCTTTTGCTCAGCCAACTTTGGAAATGGAAATTGAATATTCTTAAATGTGCCGAGGTTTATATTGTCCTGCACAGAACCTATTGACATACTCTTCAAGCGATTTTGAAATAGAGTTAGTGTATAAAATACAAAATCTAAATCAGCCTTTTCTTCATCAACCAAAAATCCCAACACGCTATCTGGGAAGCAGGCTGGAAAAGAAAGAATTGCAACTTCGGCAATGTTTGCCGCAATTGTTATGCATAAAGTATTCTTTTCCCAAAGTCTGCTTTGCCTTAATCCTTCCTCGGAATATGTTTGCTCAATTGTTGTTATATATTTCTCAGCAGCTGTAATTTGGCCGGTCTGTATGAACGGGTATTCACCTCCATACAAATGAGGGGCCCATCTTGGTCTGTGTTTTGACTTACCCCTTGCCAAGGTTCCAACCTCTTCCAGATACATGTAACGCCACTCACTCATTTCTCACCTTCCTTTCTTACCAAAGTATAGAATGCCAATCCGCGTTTTGTGAGCTTGTACTTTTGCTTAGAGCTTTTAGGCTTTTCAGGAATCGTCCATTCAATTAATCCATCCTCACGCATTTTATTCATTACATTGTACAATTGCCCTGAAATGGATTTTTGACCTAATGCCGTTGATACTTCTTGTGTAGATAAACTTCCTCCTAATAATTGACCAAGTACTTTCCCATAGAGTGACTCTTGCTGCAACTCTTGCTGCAACTCTTGCTGTAACTCCTGCTGCAACTCCTGCTGCAACTCCTGCTGTTCCTTCTCAAGCCCCCGTTCTATCCAGTCTTTGAACTCCTGCTGTAACTCTGGCTGTGTATTTTTATACTCGGGCTGCAACTCAGGCTTTTCGGCATTCAGCTCAGGCTGTTTATCGTCCGCTAATCGTTCGTAATCGTCGGTAATCGGTCGCGGACGAATCAGTTCTACATCAAAAAAATCGTTCTTTTCTTCAATTTTAGGAGTTGGTAACCCCTGTTCCTCACAGGCATTGATAATCCGGTTGATTCCGCTTCCCCATTGTTCAATCAGGCCCAGTTCTTTAAAAATATGGGCTATGACCCGGTTGCGCGCTTCGCTATGCCCGTTAAAAATAGCTTCAATGGTCATGCTATTCATTGTTGCCTCCTCCCAGCTTTTTCAAACTCGAATCCTGAAGTAATATTTTCATTTGATTGATGGCGATTTGGTTGAGCTTTACCAAACGTTCACTTTGGATAAGCCCTTCGGTTATAAACACAGCGTTCAGATTTTCGAGATTGGCCAAACATACCAGCTGGCTAACATTGGCATAATCGCGAATGTTCCCTTTTTCGTCAGGATTTTCGTCACGCCACTGTTTCGCTGTTTTTCCAAACAATGCCATGTTCAGCACATCGGCTTCGTTGGCATACACATAGTTTATTTGTTGCGGTGTAAGGTCTTGCGGAATTAGGTTTTCCTTAATGGCATCAGTATGTATGCGGTAGTTTATTTTAGCCAATTCGCGTCTGGCCGACCAACCGAGCTGTTTTTGTTCTTCTTCTTTAAGTCTTTGAAATTCTTTTACGATATAGAGTTCAAACTCAACAGAAATCCAACTTGCAAATTTAAATGCAATGTCTTTATGAGCGTAAGTTCCACCGTATCTTCCGGCTTTAACAATAAAACCTCTGGCATTTGTTTTGTTAACCCACTTTTGAGGCGAAAGTGTAAAAGCATTTAATCCTGCCTGATTTCTAAACCCCTCGAATTCGAGGGGTTTAAAATCGGGATTGTACAACGTTTCCCAAATGCCTAAAAACTCAATGGTGTTGCGGTTTCGCATCCAGTTTGCAATTACTGCGCTTGCGTCGTCGGTTTTATGCTTTGCAATATCTGTTAATGAGATATAGTCCTGTTCTTTCTCATGGAAAACCGTAATTTCACTTCCCTTTACATTGATTGTTTTACTTTTCTTCATGCCATTTTGGTCATAGTCAATTTCTGTTTTAAATTTGCATTGGCTCCGTTTGAGTTTAGGCCTACGTTCCACGTGGGAGTTTGCTCAAATCGAGCTTTTTTATTTATAATTCAATGCCAATTTTTGCCAGCTGTGTTTTTATTTCCTGATCCAATTCCTGAGCCTGACTCATTTGTTGGCGTAACCGGCTGGTTAGCCCGTCTATTTTTTCCTGGAATGGAATGCCATCGTCCTCCTCATCGGGGATGCCCACATAACGGCCCGGAGTCAATACAAATTTGTGTTTCTGAATATCGGTCAGGCTGGCCGACTTGCAAAACCCTTTTTCATCCTGATAGACTTCTTCGCTATTGAGCCAGTTGTGGTAGGTGTCGGCCACCCGGCTGATGTCTTCGGGGGCAAAAGCCCGGTTCTTACGATCGATCATATAGCCCTGTTCCGAAGCATCGATAAACAGCACTTCTCCACGGCGCTGCTTCTTTCCACGGCGCAAAAACCACAAACAAGCCGGAATTCCGGTGTTAAAAAACAAGGCTTTGGGAAGCATCACAATACATTCCACCAAGTCGTTTTCAACCAGTTTCTGCCGGATAGCCCCTTCGCCACCCGTATTGGAGCTCAAAGAGCCGTTGGCCAGCACAAAGCCGGCATGTCCGCCATCGGGTTTCAGGTGATAAAGGAAGTGTTGCACCCAGGCAAAGTTTGCATTTCCGGCAGGCGGCGCGCCAAATTGCCAACGGGCGTCATCGCGCAACAGCTCACCGCTCCAGTCACTCACATTAAACGGTGGATTGGCAATGATGTAATCGGCTTTCAGGTCTTTATGGGCATTGTTCAGAAACGAACCTTCGGTGTTCCATTTGATGTTGGAGCCATCGATGCCACGAATGGCCAGGTTCATCCGGCACAAACGATAGGTGGTCTGGTTGCTTTCCTGTCCGTAAACAGAAATATCGTCCAGCCGTCCCTGGTGGCTTTCAATAAATTTTTCAGACTGAACGAACATTCCTCCGGAGCCGCAACAAGGGTCATAAACCCGTCCTTTGTATGGCTGAAGCATCTCGACTAAAAGTCGGACAATGCTTTCGGGCGTGTAGAACTGTCCGCCCTTTTGCCCTTCGGCCAAAGCAAACTGACCCAAGAAATATTCATAAACACGCCCCAGTACATCCTGACTTTTTGATTTTTTATCGCCGAGAGCAATGGTTCCAATGGTGTCAATCAATCCACCCAGGGACTGAACATCCAGATTCTGCCGCCCGTAAACTTTGGGCAAAATACCTTTTAAGGTGCTGTTGTCCCGTTCAATGGCGTCCATCGCGTCATCCAGTTCCTTACCGATGGTGGGTTGCTTGGCATGAGACTGAATGGTGCCCCAACGCGCGGAGGGCGGAACGTAAAACACATTTTCGGCGCCATATTCATCCGGATCTTCAGGATCAGCGCCCGCATATTCTCCTTCGCCAGCTTTTAACTTCAGGTAAAGTTCCTCAAAAGCGTCGGAGATATATTTCAAAAAAATTAAACCCAATACGATGTGCTTGTATTCTGCGGCATCAATGTTTTTTCGCAGTTTGTCAGCTGTTTTCCACAGCTTCTGTTCGAGCTTTTCTTCAGCTCCGTTTCCGTTCTTTTTCGCCATATAATATTTTAAAGCTCTTTAATAACTGATTGCAATGCCTCTTTCAGGAAAGGCTGACCGTTAAAATCATGAATTATTTTCCCGGAGATATATTTCATCTGAAGCTTTTTAAAGTTTGCTGATAAAGCCTCAGCCCACGGTTTTATCATTCCAATCATGATTTGTCTTTCGCCTAATTCCATTTTGGATAAGGTACTTGTGTCAACATCAATTGCATGAGCGACCTTTCGTTGTGGAATCTTCTTTTCTTCCCTTAATGCTTTCAAATATGCTCCAAACTCTATGCTTTTCATTAGAAATGTATGTTTAGACAATACTGTCAAATATAACAAAATATGTAGCTTAAATAAGAGTTTTTTTTTTTGAAAACTGAATGTCAATACAGGCTGGTGCCCAACAATACTTCTTGCCTCGTTTTTACTAATGGTGGACACCCACAGCAGTTGTCGAACGAATTGTCACCGACATTGATGCAATCGTTCGTGTTGTTCGATTCCCCGGCTGGCAAAAAACCTCCTCGGGCGAACGCGAGGTTCAGAAATCACTTCGGAAAACACTTTTAAAATATAAGCTACACCGTGATCAAACCTTATTTGATCGGGCCTATGCCTATATTAAGGAGTATTATTAAGCAACATGGCTATGCAGGTATGCATTCATCGCGGGGCAAAGGAAATTGGTGGAACCTGTGAATAGATCGGAATATTACTGTCATTAATCCGGTTAGACAGATCACGAGAAACAACTGAGGTGAGTAGAAATAAAAGCACCACCGTTTCTGGAGATGATGCTTTCATAAAAACTTGAGGCACGGTTCTTATTTCAGCTCCAAAGCCTGTATTTTAGAGTATTCTTTCCCTCGTATCGCAACGAAGGTTTCTTTCATTTCTTCCAGTTTCTCCGGATTCGACTCCGCCATGTTAGTTTGTTGCCCAAGGTCGCTTTTGAGATTGTATAGCTGAAAAACCTTGGAATTGCCCAGCTCAATAGCTACCTGATCGTTTCGTGCAGGTCCTTCGTAGGGCGGGATCATCAGCCAATCGCCTTCACGCAAAGCAGTGCGGCTTGTAGCTTCCAACACCAGCGATTCCCGACCGTTGGTACTTTTCCCCATCAATACGTCCAGCATGTCCTGGCTGTCAGTTGTTGTTTCTTCCCCGCCGATCAAGGAGGCCAGTGAAGCCAGTAAATCCAGCTGACAAACCAAGGCGTCGGAAATCTTAGGTTCAATTGTGCCTTTCCAGTAGGTGATGAACGGAACGCGTGTACCCGCTTCGAACAAACTATACTTACCCCCGCGGAGAGGCCCGGCGGGTTGATGATCACCCAATTTTTCAACCGCGTCATCGTAGTAGCCATCATTCAAAACCGGCCCGTTGTCGCTGGTTAAAATTACCAACGTATTTTCAAGCAAACCTTCCGCCTCCAATGTTTTCAGAAACTCACCAATACACCAGTCGGCTTCAACAATTACATCGCCGCGTGGCCCCATACTCGACGAACCTACAAAACGAGGGTGTGGCGTGCGCGGAACATGCGGCTGCTGCATGGCATAATATAAGAAGAAAGGCTTATCCTTATGGGTCTTCAAATACTCCTGTACTTTCGCCAAAAAATGGTCAGCCATATCTACATCATTCCATTTGGCGGCTTCGCCACCCTTCATAAAACCAATGCGTGGAATGCCATTCACGATACTACTGTTGTGCCCATGATGCCATTTCATCGTCAGCAATTCGGGGTTGTCCTTTCCGGTTGGCTCCCCTTCAAAGTTTTGCTCATAATTCACCTCAATCGGATCATTCGGATCAAGGTTGTCTACATAACCATCTTCAAGATAGACCGTTGGAACACGATCCTGGGTGGCGGCCATGATGTAGGAATAATCAAATCCAACCTCATTTGGCCCGGGGGATACCCGTTGGTTCCAGTCAACAACACCATCGCCCAATCCCAAGTGCCACTTGCCTACAATGGCAGTTTGATAACCATTCTCTTTAAGCATTTTAGGAATGGTCAGCTGATCGGTATCGATAATCAATGGTGCCGTTCCGGGAAGAATGTTTGCCTCTTTGTTTCGCCAAGGATAAACTCCGGTAAGTAAACCGTACCGGCTTGGTGTGCAAGTTGCAGATGTAGCATGCGCATCCGTAAACTTAACCCCCGAATTTGCCAAGGCATCCATGTGGGGTGTCTCTAATCCGGTGGCGCCATAAGCCCCCACATCGCCATAGCCCAAGTCATCGAGGTAAATCACAACAATATTGGGTTTGACTGCCGGTTCTGGTTTTTCACTGGTTGTGCAGGCTGAAACGGCAGCCAGACAAGTGGTTGTTAGTAGTAAGTGTCTCATTATTCGTTTATTTTTTAAAAACTTAAATCAAAACGGTATTTATCAACTATAATCCAAGTCGTTGGTTGCCAAACATCAATTTTCCTCAGAAATCCATGATTGAGGTGTATAAAACGGTCAAAGAAAGCACTCCCACCTCAAAATCAGTAACAAAAATCCTTTACAACACAGGTTATTCAAAACATGATATTGGGCTGCTCTTTCTGTTGACCCCAACCACACAGATAAGCGGATAAGCCCAGGGTTATTAAACATGTTTTTCTTACCATACTATGCAAATCTTTCAATCACAAACAATGAAATTGATTCCATCTTTCTCCTTATCAGAGAGAAAGATGGAATCAAAAAAACAAGCTACTGGTTCCCGCCCTTGCGATATTGTCTTTTGGCCTCGGGATGTGTCGCCAGTATCGCTTTTAATTCCTCGGCAACCTTTTTATTCTTATCATAGATGTTCTTTGTTTCCAGTGGATCATTCAAATAATCGTACAACTCATATCCTTTTTCCTCTTCCGGCTTATTCATGTTGGTCCATTCTACCAGGCGGTAACGATCGGTTCGGATGGCGCGGCCCAAATGTCCCCCTTTGGGAAAGGCATGATAAGCATGATCCCTGATACGTTGGTCGGCTTGCTGCAGAACAGGAACCATGCTTGTTCCATCGATTGGCTGAGGCACGTCGGGTTTTCCCAGTCCAGCCAACTCTGCCAGGGTTGGATAAATATCAACGGTTTCAGCCAGCTGGTCGGTGGCCGTATTTGGTTTGGCAACACCCGGTGCCACCATGATCATGGGAATGGTATTGGCCTGTTCATAGTTGGTATGCTTGGTCCAATAGCCATGATCGCCCAAATGCCAGCCATGATCACCCCAAAGAACGATAATCGTATTCTCA
>NZ_LGIA01000217.1 GCF_001270965.1 Sunxiuqinia dokdonensis
GGGAAATGATCCTTGAAATGGTCATCCGAGGTCTTCAAACGCAAGGAAAAGTCGTTGGAATGGTCAGAAGAGGGCCTGGAACGATCAAAAAAGTGCTCCGAATACCGAAAAAACAGCTTCAAACGCGCTACCGGGCAAAAAAGTCGCGTTTCAATGCCCCGGAAATGCGTTTCAACCGCTCCGCTGAGTGTTTCAACTGCCCGGTTTTGTGTTTCAACTTGTCGGCTGAGCGTTTTAACTACTCGACCGAGGGTTTCAAGTACTCCGTTGAGGGTTTCAACTACTCGGGAGCGTGTTTCAAGCACTCCGCAGCGTGTTTCAAGTGGTCGGCTGAGCATTTCAACAACAATTTCTTGTTTTTGGTTAACAAAGACAACGTCTTCAAAGGGGCAAAGAAGCCCTGGAAGTGTGGAGCCAGTCGATACAAGTCCGAAAATTGTGGTTCGAAAACCGCGACACTCGAATTGTTAGACTGATGGACATTAATTAGAAAAAACCCAGGCCTCAAGGCCAACCAATTATAAACTTTAAAAATTAAAAAAATGAGAAAAAAAATCGTAACCGTTAAATTTAACATCGCTCTTTCTGTACTGTACACCTTTGCCATGGCCAAAGTCGGCTTTATGCTGCGCGATTTGGCCGAGTTTATTAAATACGGGGTTTCCGAGGAAAAGCTGAATGCCCTGAAAGTGATGCTCGCCGGTTTCGCTGATATTCCGACCGATGAGGAACTGCTGGGAGACCAGATATCGGCCACCCAGAGGAAAGACGAGGCAGGGGTGCTGCTTCGCGATGCGGTGTCGGAAGTGATGCAGCGCGTGGCCAATAGGTTTGGCAGCCAGTCGGGCAAGTACCGCAAGTTTGGCGTTTCGGGGCTCAGCGATCTCGACGGCGGCAAGCTGAGTTTAACGGCACGGCGGGTGCTCCGCGTAGCCCAGTCGATGTTGTCCGAGCTGGAAAGCGAAGGATTGACACAGGAAGTACTGGATGAACTAAACACACGGCTCGAGATTTATGACCAGGCCCTGAGCATACAGGAAGATGCCATTGCCGACCGTGACATTGCCACTGAAAACCGCGTGGAAAAAGCCAACGAAATCTACACGCTGCTTGTGAAATACTGCAATACCGGCAAAAAAATATGGGAAGATACCAACGAAGCCAAATACAACGACTACGTTATTTACGACACGCCCACCGGCCAGCCCAACGATGATAAAGCAACGCTTGCCGAAGCCGAATTGTAAGCACGATTAGCGGCATTGATCGGATGACGCGGAGTCACCCGCTCAATAGCCAAATGAATCCGTTTCAGCAGGAGTCAGGGTTTCACTGAGAAGTGAAGCCCTGAATGTTTTAAAAACCGGGCGCAAGCTGCCTGGAGAGTACCAAACCGTTGGAAATGATCATTCAATGATACGGACTTGGATGACCTATGCGGGGTGCCGGGTGGTTGAAAAGGGCAGGCCTTTTCTATTTTCAATCTTTTATCTTCGCAATAATAATACATCTTCATGCAAAAATTATACTGGCATTGACGGTTTCTTTGCGCTATTTTTGTTTGACTAAATCCAAATCTGACGGCTATGCGTATAAAAACTTCACTATTTCTTTGCTTTCTGATACTTTCTTCGGGTTTGCTTGCCCGGCAGGAACTCCGGTTCCAGGTTTTGGCGGGCGACTATGATCGGCTTGATTGTCCGGTGAGTGTGGATCTGTCATCAGCAGACCTGGAGCTGAACAACCATCAATTTCAGCTTTATCAGCTTGATGGAAAAAAGGAGATCCCCGTAGCCAGCCAGTTGGAATCGGGCAGGAGCCACCGCTTGTGGTTTATTCTGAACGGCGAATTGCGCAAGGGTGAAAGTCGCCGGTATGTGTACAAAGCATCCGAGCCAGTTGCTTCCGATTCAAAAATAGTTCTTGCGAAAACCCATGGCGGTGTAAAGTTGGTGTTGAACGAACAGCCAATCCTGCATTACCAGTCGGAGGAAGTTTATCCGCCCGAAGGCGTTGATCCGCTTTTTAAGCGTTCCGGATTCATTCATCCGCTGTGGTCGCCGGGCGGCGAGGAGTTGACCCGCATCCAGGCACCCGACCACTATCATCATTACGGTATTTGGGGGCCGTGGACCAAAACCCATATTAAGGGGCGCGAAGTCGATTTCTGGAATTTGCTGAAAGGGCAGGGGACGGTCCGTTTTGCTAACTTTTTGTCCGAGGTGGAAGGGCCTGTTTATAGTGGATTTAGCGCATTGCAGGAGCACATCGACTTTGGCGCTGTAGGCGCCGACCAGGTGGCATTGACAGAAGTTCTGGACGTTTGTGCCTGGAACATTCAACGGGAGGGAAAGGCTTGGCTGGTAGACTATTCAAGTAGCTTGAACAGTCTGCTGGATTCGGGTATTTTGCTTGACGCGTACCGCTATGGCGGCGGAATTGGTTTTCGGGCGACCGAGAAATGGACCAAAGATAACAGCTCGGTGCTCACCTCCGAAGGAAAAGACCGACTGGCAGCTGATGGAACCAAAGCCCGATGGTGCATTGTTGAGGGCGAATCGGCTCCCGGGCGCAGCGGCATCTTGTTTATGAGCCATCCTACAAACCGGGAATATCCCGAGCCGATGCGGGTTTGGCCGGTGGATGCAAACGGTGGAAGAGGGGACATGTATTTTCAGTTTTGCCCCATCCGGCATAACGACTGGGTGATTGAACACGGCAAAAACTATTCGCAAAAGTACCGGATGCTGGTGTTCGACGGGCAACTCACCGAAGCAGAAGCCGAACAATATTGGCAGGCATTTGCTTTTCCTCCGCAAGTGAGCTTTGAGTAGCGGGCCCGAAGCGGTATCAATTTTATTGTGTCATTAAACAGATCAAATCATGTATAAACAAGTTTTGCTTGGCATTTTAATCGTCTTTTCAGTTTTGGAAGCAAAGGCCCAGCTCAAGCCCTTTGCGTGTGACGACGCCTGGGTTAAGAAAGTAGAACAAATCGCCCCGGAAGAAGCAGAAGTTCAGCCTTCGAAACCACGGAAAGTGCTTGTCTTTAGCTTGTTTACAGGTTTTGATCACTGGGTCATTCCGCATACCAATGCCGTGATGAAGGTTTTGGGCGAAAAGACGGGCGCCTTTGACGTTGAGGTAAGCACAGATATTTTCAAGTTTGAAAAGAAAAATCTGGCTGAGTATGATGCGGTGGTTTTGAATAACAACTGTTCCGTGGGGCCCCGAAGAGACTTGTTTCAGGATGTTTTAGACAAGGACGAAAGCCTGACTGCGGAGCAAAGAACGAAGAAAGCGGCCGAGCTTGAGGCGAACCTGATTCGGTACGTCAAAAAAGGAGGAGGCCTCATGGTGGTGCACGGCGCCATTGTGATGCAGAACAACTCGATGCCCTTTAGTGAAATGGTTGGCGGAAGCTTCGATTACCACCCGCCACAGCAGGAAATCACGCTTGAACTGGCCGAGCCCAACCATCCGCTGCTGAAAGCATTTAACGGCGAGGCTTTCGTTCATATTGATGAACCTTACTTGTTCAATAAAGCCTACGCACAAAAGGATTTTCGCCCCTTGCTGTATATGGACACGTCGAAGCTCACGAATAAGAAAAAGCCGATTGACGAACCGATCAAATATGTGTCGTGGATCAAAAAGCACGGCAAAGGTCGGGTGTTTTACGTCTCTCCGTCGCACAACGCCCAAAGTTACGAAGACAGCCGGCTCCTGAAGTTTTACCTCGACGGCGCACAATATGTATTGGGTGATTTGAAGTGCGATGATTCACCCAGCAAGCTTTAAGATAAATAATTAACCGATAAAACGATAGACTTATGAAACGACGTCATTTTTTGAGAAATACCGTTGCCGGAGCAGCCGGAACGATTGTTCTTCCAACGATTGTTCCCTCCTCGGTTTTTGGAAAGAATGCCCCCAGTAACAAAATCAACATTGCCCAGATCGGTTGTGGCCGGATAGCGCGTGGTCACGATTTGGCAGAGACAATGGAATACGATGTGGCCCGGGTGATTGCCGTATGCGATGTGGACAGAAACCGCATGGCCGATGGTAAAAAGCTGGTGGAGGATTTTTACAGCAAGAAATTGGGTGAAAAGTACATGGATGTAAAAATGTATGAAGACTACCGCGAAATGTTGCTGAATAAGGATATTGATGCGGTGATGATCAGCACGCCTGACCACTGGCATTCGCAGCCTGCCATTGAAGCTGCGCTGGCCGGTAAGGATATTTACTTGCAGAAACCCACTTCGCTTACCGTTGAGGAAGGTCGCCAGTTGAGTGACATTGTTCACCGGCAGGGAGTGATTTTGCAGGTAGGTACCCAGCAACGCTCTTCGCCGCAATTTCGGATTGCTGCCGAGTTGGTTCGCAACGGGCGGATTGGTAAGCTCCACACCGTAAAAGTTGGATTGCCGGGCGATCCGTCGGGCCCTGAAGCACCGGAGATGCCAATTCCCGATGGTTTGAATTACGATATGTGGCTCGGTTCAACGCCTGAAGTTCCATACACCGAAATCGGTGTTCATCCGCAGCAAGGTTACGGTCGTCCGGGATGGCTGCGTCGCGAACAGTTTGGCGCTGGCATGATCACTGGCTGGGGACAACACCATTTTGATTCGGCAGCCTGGGGAATGGACACCGAATACACGGGCCCCATTTCCGTGGAAGCAGTGGCGCAATTTCCAAAGTTTGGTTTTTGGGATGTGCATGGCGATTTTATGGTGAAGGCGGAATACGAAAACGGCATCACCATGTACACCTCCGGAGGTTTTCCCAACGGCATCCGCTATGAAGGCACCGACGGCTGGATTTTTGTTTCGCGGGGCAGCTATGTGGCATCAGCCAGCGACCCGGTCGATAAAGAGAAGAGCTCCAAAGCGCTGGATGCCAGTGATCCGGAAATTCTGAACTCGAAGATTGGGGAGAATGAAACCCATTTGTATGTGAGCGATAACCAGCATGGTAACTGGCTGGATTGCATCCAAAGCCGGAAAGAACCGATTTCGCCTGTTGAAATTGGACACCGTGCCTGTACCGTTTGTTTGGTCAGCCATATCGCCATGAAACTTTCGCGAAAACTGGAATGGGATCCGACTGCAGAGCGTTTCAAGAATGACGATGAGGCCAATTCGTACCTCAGCCGTCCGCAACGTTTTCCGTATGGGACGAACTATGTGTTGAAATAGATTGAAGGATTGATCTGTCAGCGTGTGCAGTACCTAACAGCGTTTGTTGGGGATTGTGTGAGGGTGTGAATGGGTGAAATTTCCTTTTAAGGATAGGTAATTTTAATAGAAAAAAATAGGAATCACTACACAAAGTTGCATTGGGACTTGAGAAAAAGCTATTTCAGAATTTAGATGTCGTCTTTGCCTCCGAAGTGTCGGGAGCAAGGAAGCAATCGATTTGCTTAAGTCCAATAGATTGCTTCGTCCGTTTTGGCTACACGCCAACTCCTCGCAATGACGAAACCTTTCTCTATTTTCTCTGTGTCTCTGCGTCTTTGCAGTAAAAAAATGAAAATGAAAAAAGCATTTGAAGTAAAAAATCCCGACTTTGAGCTGAGCCCCTATACCGGGATGACTAAAAAACACTACATCGAATTGGCCAAATATCTATTGGAGCGGGCCTTCAAGCATGTCGATTCGATTGATACGCCTCTGAATTTTCCAATCGTTCCGGGAAAAACCTACCCGCAGCCCAATGCGCCCGACTGGCGTTACCGCTCAGCTGAGTTTGAGGCTTTGGAACGGACTTTTACGCTGGCGGCTCCGCTGATTCATGTCGATCCGGAAACCACGATCAAGGGCATCAACTTGCGCGACTACTATAGTTTGCAGCTTTACAATGCCTTTACGCCGGGCCACGCCAATTCGCTGCCCCTGCCCGAAGACTTGCCCGACTCGAACTACCAGTTTACCTGTGAGTTTGGCGGCTTGTTTAAAACGCTGCTGTTGATGCCGGATACCATCTGGACCAATTTCACCGAAAAGCAAAAAGAGGAGATGGTGGTCACCATTTCGAAGTGGGCGCATCACCGGACCACGCAAAACAACTGGCGGATTTTCAATATTGTCACCCTTTCATTTCTGAAAAAATACGGTTATGAAATTGATGATGAGCTGTTGAAAAGCCACTTGCTGTGGGTGGCATCTTACCACTCGGGCGATGGCTGGTACCTGGAGCAAACTTACAATTACTACTCCATCAGCCTGTTTATTGTTTACACCACCATCTGGAACCGGACCTTTGGCGACGAATATTATCCTGGGATTGCTGAAATTATCGAGAAATCGGCGCAAAAGCTGATGGAGTCGCTCACCAGCTTTTTTGGGCGCGATGGCTACATCAACATGTGGTCGCGGAGCATTTGCTACCGGACCTGGGTTTCGGGCGCTTTCCCGGTAGCTTTTATGTTGAAGGATAAAACATCGTTGGATGGCGGATGGGCCCGCCGGCTTTGCTCCGGTTCCTTGTTGCAGTTCGTAACCCGCGAGGAGTTTTTCTGCAATGAGATTCCGAGCCTTGGCTTCTACGGACAGAAAGAATACATGGTGCAAAACTACAGTTGTGCCGGCAGTCCATTTCTGATGTTTCTACCGTTTATCTGTCTGGCTTTGCCCGACGATTCTCCCTTCTGGACCGCCAAAGAAAATGAGGGCATGTGGGAAACTTTGGGCGATCAATCGAAGCGGACCATCCTCGAAAGCCCGGGGCTTGTGTTGGTCAATCATGGAAAGACGGGCACCTCGGAGATCGTTCCCGGTAAGGTTTATTACGACGACCCCAACTATTCGAAGTTGGTTTATAATACTCATTTCCCGTGGGAAGACCACAATCCGCAGGGCGGAACTTCGATGGAATACAGCTATCGCAGCCAGGACCCGCGAGATGTGCGTGGCGATGATGTCAACTTCTATTTGACCGGACTGGCCGTAGCCAATGATTCGGAAAAGAATCGCGCATACACCATTTCGCAAAGCATGCTGTTCAACGGCGTCCGGAATGGCGTTTTATACCGGCAGGCCATTATGCGTAAACCTCCAAACAATGGGGTCGGTTATATCATCGATTTGGCTGAAATTACCATTCCTGGCGGTGTGATCCGCGTGGATCGCTCGCGGTTGGCTTTCGAATATGAGCTGACACTTGGCCATTTTGGCTTGCCGCATCTGAATGGCGAAAAGGCGGTGGTGAAGCAGTTTGAGGCTGAAGGGAAAAAGGTGATTACTGCTGCTATCCCCGGCCGGCAGGTGGCGCTAATCACTTACAGTGGCTGGGACAAGCTGGAAAGCCTGGTTCACCAAAACCGGAATGCGGAGGCTGATGAAAGCACCGTTATCTACGCTTACAAAAAGCGCATGGCCAAAAATCCGCCGATGGAGTTGATGATTTCTGTGATGCTCCACAAAAGGGATGACAGCGCGTGGACCGAAGCAGAATTGTCGCCCATCAAGGAGATTCAAATCAAGGAGATCATGAAGGGGCTTTCTCCCTTGGGAGCGATGATTACCCTGCAAAACGGAGAACAGTACGAAATCGATTTTAAAGATATTGACGGACATCGCACCTGTTAAGTATAATGGAGTAATGAATTTATCGGATCTTTCTGATATGAAATGTTTCAAAAAATCGTATTTTTGTTATCGTTAGCGTTAACGGAAATCAATTAAATTTTAAATAAACCATACAGATGACACGACCAATTTCTAATGGCTTACTGGCAGTTGCGGTTTTATTATCGGCATGCTCAGGAGGTTCAAAGCAAGATCAACCCGAAGAAAAGCAAAGTATGTTTACCGGAGCAAAAAACGAAGTCAAATTGATGACCCTTGATCCCGGACATTTTCACGCAGCTTTGGTGCAAAAAACCATGTACGATCAAATTGATCCCACGGTGTATATTTATGCGCCGGAAGGTGAAGATGTGCAAGACCATTTGAACCGCATTGAAGGTTTCAATACCCGTGCTGATAATCCAACCAGTTGGGTTAGTGAAGTCTATACCGGCGATGATTACCTGGAGAAGATGCTTGCTGAAAAGCCAGGCAATGTGATGATGGTTTCGGGAAACAACGCCAAGAAAACGGAGTACATCAAAGCCGCTGCCGCTGCCGGAATCAATATTTTTGCAGATAAACCAATGGCCATCAACACAGCTGATTTCGCTTTGTTGGAGGAATCGTTTAAAGCAGCTGAGGCCAATGATGTGCTGCTGTATGATATTATGACCGAGCGTTATGAAATCACAACCATTATTCAGCGTGAATTGTCCATGATTCCCGAAGTTTTTGGTCAGCTGAAAGATGGAACAGCCGAAGAGCCGTCGATCACCAAAGAAAGTGTGCACCACATTTTCAAGTACGTGGCCGGCAATCCGCTCAAGCGTCCCGACTGGTTTTTCGATACCGAGCAGCAAGGCGAAGGCATGGTCGATGTGACCACACACCTGGTGGACATGATTCAGTGGGAAGCCTTCCCGGAACAAGTGCTTCAAAAGTCGGATGTGGAAATGGTGAGCGCCAGCCGCTGGACAACCGAACTGAGCCTGGATCAGTTTCAGAAAGTGACTCAGAAAGATGCCTTTCCGGATTTTCTTCAGAAAGATGTGGTCGATGGCAAACTTCAGGTATACACCAACGGCGAATTCACTTACAAGTTGAAAGGGAAATATGCCAAAGTATCGGTTATTTGGGACTTTCAGGCACCTGAAGGAGCTGGTGACACCCACTACAGCATCATGCGCGGATCACTGTGCGACGTGATTATCAAGCAGGGCGAAGCGGAAAACTACAAACCTACCGTGTATGTTCGTGCTACTGCGGATGAAGGACAGGAAAGCTTTGAGGGTAACTTGCAGCAGGCCGTCAGTGAAGAGTTGGCCAGCCAATACCCAGGCCTGGAACTCGTGAAGCTGGAAGATAAGCTGTGGACCATCAACATTCCGGAAGAATATAAGGTGGGACACGAAGCGCACTTTGCCCAGGTGACTGAAAAGTACCTGGATTTCCTAACCCAGGGACAATTGCCGGAGTGGGAAGTGCCCAACATGATTACCAAGTATTACACCACCACCCAAGCTTTAGAAATGGCGAAGAAATAGTGGTTGGAACGAAGAGACACAAAAAGGCCCGGCGAAAATCGCCAGGCCTTTTTTATGGCTGTAGTCAACGGCCTATTCTTCCAAGCCGATAACCGTCATGGTTTGGTGCGATTCGCCGGGGGCCAGTACGACGCAGTTGTTGAAGGCATTGGTCGCTTCAACGCAAACAAAAGCATGGTAAGCATCATCGGGCATATCTGCCATTTGGGCGGCGGCTTCTTTTCCGGGGTTCCAAACGGTGGTGACCCGGCTTCCCGTTTTCTCCACCTGGATGCGGCGGCGGAAAACCGGATCAGCAATGACGACCGGCGTTTCCGTATCCAAATAATGGCGGGTGAGCGCGTCGGTTATTGTCAGCACTGGCTCTTGTTGAACGGCATGATCTTGTGTGAGTTGGTTGAAGTACTTGGTTCCCTGCAAACCTTCAATCGTACAGTTTTCAATACCCGACAAGTTAAAATAGGAATGCAGGGCTGCACTGTATTCAAAAGGTTCTCCTGAGGTGTTGGTCACCTTGAGGGCAACCTGCAATTTTGTTCCAACGGTAATGGCCAATTCTGCCAGGAAATCGTGGGGCCAATACGTTTTGGTTTCTTCGGATGACTCAAGCTGAAAGCGGATGAGCGTTTCTCCATTGGCTTCGGACTTGGTTTCAACAACATCCCAGTACATCAGCCGCCCGAAACCATGCTGTGGTTTTTCAGGGGCGGACGGATGCGGCCCGAACCACGGGAAGCAAACCGGGATGCCTCCGCGAATGGCTTTGCCTTCTTCGGAAAAACTCGTTGGGCTCATCCACAACATTTCCATGGTTTTGTGTGGTGTAAAGCTCATCACATGGGCGCCATACAAGCCAATGTCGGCCTGGGCGTATTTGTTGGATACGCTGATGAATGGTAGTTCGCCTTCCATTTCTATAAAACCGACTTCACCTTCTATGCTGTATTTTTCATCCAATAAATCAATATCAATCATGTTCTCTAATTTTTTGTTTGCTGTTTCTTTTAATCATCTATTGACCAGTGACTTGATAAAAAAGTCTCAGTCGACAGTACCCGTGACCCGAAACACCACAGAGGTAACATCATTTACTTTTTCAGTATTCTATGTGTCTATTGTGATTTTCATTGAATTTAAACTTGTTAAAAGAATTTGTTTCACAAATCTTTTTTTGAAACCACATAGTCACATAGGTCACATAGATGTTTGCTTCCGTTCTGCGTATTTCTTTATTGTATTCATCCATCTTCAACTTTTTAAAGAACTTATTTAATCAATTTTCATAACGCTCTCAGCCCGACGATGATTAATTCTTCTTTTCCTCTGTGTTCTATGTGTCTATTGTGGTTTTCATTGAATTCTAATTTACTAGAAGAATCCGGATAAATTCCAAATGTCCGACCACTGGCGATGAAAGTGGCCACTAATGCCTAATGACCAATCAATACATCGCGTTAAACTTTTCTTTTACCACTTCCTTCACCTTTTGCATATCCATCGTTTTACCCAACTCGCGTTCGAGTGAGGTAACGCCGTAGGTGATAAATCCGCAGGGATTGATGTAGCTGAAGTAGCGCATGTCCGTGTTTACATTCAATGCGAAGCCATGCATGGTGACGTAGCGGCTCACCCGCACGCCAATGGCACAAATCTTTCTGGATTTGGCCGGAATTTCAGCGTCGAGCCAAACGCCGGTGGCGCCTTCCTTGCGGCTGCCGGTCAATCCATAATGGGCGAGGGTGGCGATAATGGCGTCTTCCATTTTCTCGATGTATTCGCGCACGCCAATCTTATAGTATTCCAAATCGATGATTGGGTAACCCACCAACTGGCCGGGGCCGTGATAGGTGATGTCGCCACCCCGGTTGATTTTGTAGTAGGTGGCTTCAATCTTCTTCATGAAATCTTCGTGAATCAGCAGGTTGTGCTCGTCCCCACTCTTTCCCAAGGTATAAACATGCGGGTGCTCAACCAGTAAAAAACGGTTGATTTCGCTAGGGGCATCCTTCGCTTTTTTATCGGCTTGCACCGCTGCCAGAATTTCTTCCTGGTAGTCCCAACAAGCTTTATAGTCTTTCAGACCAAGATCTTCGTAATTAAAATTTGCCATCTTATTTTAAATTCCAAATTCCAAGTTTCAAATTCCAAGTTTCAAGTTTTCAGTTTCGAGTTTCGGGTTTCGGGTTTCGAGTTGGTCAGGCTTCGGCATGTTGCTCGGCGCGATAGCTGGAGCGCACCAGCGGACTGCTTTCGACAAAAGAAAAACCCTTTTCGAGTCCGATTGTTCGGTATTTTTCAAACTGTTCGGGGTGAATGTACTCCGCCACCGGCAAATGCTCTTTGCTTGGTGCCAGATACTGGCCGATGGTCAACACCTTGCAGCCGACTTCCAACAGATCGTCCATAGCTTGCAGTACTTCGGTTTCGGTTTCGCCAAGGCCCAGCATGATGCCTGATTTGGCAACGGCACCCGTTTCGGCGATGGTCGCGATGACGTCCAGACTACGACGATATTTGGCTGCACTACGAATCGTCGGCGTCAGTCGCTCCACGGTTTCCAGGTTGTGCGAAATCACTTCGGGCCTGGCATTGGCTACCTGGATGATCAGTTCTTTTTTACCTTGAAAATCGGGAATCAGCACTTCCAGCTTGGTGCCCCGGTTGAGCTGTTTAACAGCCCGGATGGTTTCAACCCAAACACCGGCACCCAAATCGGGCAAATCGTCGCGGTCGACCGAAGTAATGACAACGTGCTTCAACTGCATCAGCTGAATGGATTTGGCTACCCGCTGGGGTTCGTCCTCATTCACAGGTAGTGGCTTCCCGGTCGTCACCCCGCAAAATTTACAGTCGCGGGTGCAAATGTCGCCCAAAATCATAAAGGTAGCCGTTCCACGGTTCCAGCATTCGCCAATGTTCGGGCAGTTGCCGCTGGTGCAGATGGTGTGCAGTTTGTGCTGGTTCACCAGGTTTTTAACCTTCGAATAGGATTCTCCTTTGGGCAAGTTCATTTTCATCCATCGCGGCAGTCGGGGCCGTGGCTGTGATTGGTCGCTCATGATTGTTGGTCAATTTTCGTGTAAAAGTAGTTGAAATATTGGAGATGGGAAAGAATTGGAGCACTGGGAGTGGAGGGCACAGAACGAAGCAAGATGTATCCTTTGTCCGTCTTCAAAAATAATAATGATTCACCGATGCCTTTTGATTCATTGCTGATTTGAAATTCAGATGAAAGAAAAGTCTACATTTGAATGCGAAAGTTTTATCTAAAAAAATTTCGGGGTTTAGCGCCATGTCATTTTTTAGTGTAATTTAAAGGCAATGTATCAAGTATGTTTCGGTTGGTAAAAGGTAGATTCATTTTTGAAAGATAATCAACCGCATGTTTTTAACGTTTGTTGTTAGGTAAAAGATTTAAATTGAAAATTTTGTGAAGCGGAAGTTTAAATGGATCATAGCAGTTGGTTTGTGTCTGTTGATGCACGTGGCGTATGCACAGGAGCAATCTATTGATTCCGTTTTCAATCGTTCGTCATCGTCGGAACAGTTTTACGACAGTTTAAAGCACAAGGCGTACCGCAGCGGGATTACGCGGCTAATGTACGACAACCTTGTTTCGGGGAAAGGAAGCGAGAACCAGCTGCTGATTGAGAAGGAGCTTTCGCGCATGAATGCGTTGGAAGGAAAGACCATCGCTTCTGTGCGGGTTCGCCAGCTCGACATTATTGGGCCATCGTTTGCTGACACGGCCCGAACGAGCCACAGTTGGCTCGGGCAAATGGCCAATAAACTTCATACCCAAACCAATGAGCGCATTATTCGGAAGAATATTTTGGTACAGCCCGGTGATAGCCTGAATGTTGAGTATTTGCTGGACAATGAGCGGATCATCCGCCGGCTTCCGTTTATTAAAGATGTTCGTTTTTGGGTCGATCAGGATTCATTGAACCAGGAATTTGTTCATGTGACGGTCTTGACCAAAGACGTATTTTCTTTTGGAGTTGGAGGTAACATTAACGGATTGAAAGCCGCCACCCTGGAAATGTATAACCAAAATATGTGGGGCGCCGGGCATCAAATATCGGCTGCCATTGTGGGCCATGCCGAAGAGGTGCCCTATGTTGGATTCGAAGGTTTCTACAGCATTAACAACATCGGCGGCAATTTTGTGAATATCGCCCTTGGATATGCCAATACCTACCGGCGTGAAGGCACGACCCTGGTGTTTGATAAAGAATTTTTGCGGGCAACTACCAAGTGGGGCGGTGGGCTGACTCTTTCGCGATGGACACGGGCCGATCGTTTAATTGAAGATGTGCCTGTGTTGATTGATTTTGAATTGGATTATCGGTATTGGGATTTGTGGAGTGGCTATGCTTTTCAGTTACATAAAGATACTCCTTACCGGAATAAGCAGCTGGTTTTGTCGGGCAGAATGAGGTATTATGATTTTTTTAAACGCCCGGCACCTGATCCAATGAACAACCAATTTTTCGCTGATTCGAAGTTTTACCTGGCCAGCCTGAGCTTGTCAAAACGATCTTACGTGCGAGATCATTTAATTTACAGCTTCGGAATTACAGAAGATATTCCAAAAGGATTTCTGCATGAGTGGGTGGTTGGTTACGATGATAACGAATTCAACAAACGTTGGTATTCCCATTTGTATTTTTCCTCCGGAAACTTCGTTCGTTATAAGCCTTCCTATTTACAAGCTTCGGCAGGATTTGGCGGATTCTTTGATTCGAATCGCTTTGAGCAAGGGCAACTCGAAATCAATACCAATTACATTTCTCGCTTGTATTCAGTTGGTAATAAGGGGTTTCGTCAGTTTGTGAAGCTGAGCTATGTTCTGGGGATTCGTCGTTTTGACGTGGAAAACCTTTTGTTGTACCGCGATAATGGGATTCGCGGATTCAGGAGCAGGGAGGCAGCCGGAAAACAGCGCCTGGTTTTAAGTTTGGAGTCTGTACTGTTTCCACCAAAACATGTGCTCGATTTTAATTTCGCTTTTTTCGGATTTGCCGATCTTGGCATCATTGGATCCAACCATCATCTCATATTCAACGAAGACTATTACGCCGGCATTGGTGCTGGTGTCCGTATTCGTAACGAAAACCTGGTGTTTCAGACTTTGCAGCTGCGATTGTCCTGGTTCCCGAATCATCCGGCTGATGTGGGTGGTTTTGGCGCTGATTTTAGCGAGCGGACAAAAAGCCAGTTTTACAGCTTCCAGGCGCGAAAGCCTGATGTGCTTCGGTTCGAATAAGTTTTACAAATAATCGAAAAAGTACTGGCTGATCTTCTGCATCAAGTGAATCCGATCCTGGCCACTCACGTTGTGTTCGTGTGTTGGGTAAGCGAAAAAATCAACCGCCTTGTTTTGCCGGACACATTCGCGTAAAAACTTCATGCTGTGCTGCATCACCACTGTTTCGTCCTGTGCCCCGTGAATGATCAACAGCTTACCATCCAGCTTATCAACATGATTAATCATGTTGGATTCCGCGTAACCATTTGGGTTTTCCTGCGGCGTATCCATATAGCGCTCGCCATACATTACTTCGTACATGCTCCAGTCGACAACCGGACCGCCGGAAACGCCGACCTTAAAAGTTTCAGGATGGCGCAACATCAGGTTTAGGGTCATAAATCCGCCGTAGCTCCAGCCATGCACGCCAATACGGTCAGCATCCACGTAGGGCAGATTTTTTAAGTAGTCGGCGCCTTTTACCTGATCAGCAGTTTCGGCAAGGCCCAAATTTCGATGGATGATATTTTCAAAGGCTGCACCGCGGTTGGCTGATCCGCGGCTATCGACGGTGAATAAAATGTAGCCGTTTTGCGCCATGTAATACTGCCACCAGCTCACACTGTTGTGCCAGGTGTTGTTGATCAGCTGCAAGTGCGGACCACCATAAACGTAGATGATGGCCGGGTATTTTTTAGTCGAATCGAAATTGGGCGGCAAAATCATCCGGCAAAATAAATCGGTTTTGCCATCGGCCGCTTTGATTGTGAGGATTTTATTTTTCCCAAATTGATAGGCTGAAGCAGGATCGTGTGCTGCATGAATGGTTTGAATCAATTTACCGTTGCTTGCCCGTAAATCGGTTTGGTGCGGAACATCAAAAGCCTGCCAATTATCCAGGACTATTTTTTTGTCGGGAGAAAATTGTCCGCTATGGGTTCCGGCATCGCCATCAATTCGGATCATTTCGCCATTGGATATTTTAACCCGGTACAAATGGCGCTCGGTGGGGCTTTCCTTTGTTGCCTGAATGTACACGAACTGGTCGTCGGTTCCGTAAAATTCCGTCACCTCCCAATCGCCTTTGGTAATTTGTTTGAGCTGCTTGCCTTCGGTGTTGTATAAGTACAGGTGAAACCAGCCATCTTTTCGAGACCGGTAATAAAATTCGTCCTTATTTTTTTGTGAGAAAACCAGCGGATGCTGCGGTTCCACATACGTTTCGCTTTTTTCTTCAAACAAGGTTTTTAATTTCTGCCCTGTGGCTACATCGTATTGGTTGAGTTGCATGTGATCCTGTCCGCGGTTCAGCTCGGCCAGGTAGATCAATTCATTGTTTGGGCCCCAGCTGATGTTGGTCAGGTAATGGTCATCCGGCTTGCCGGTATTCAAAAAGCTGGTTTCACCGGTTTCCAGATCAAAAATTCCTACGGTTACCTGGTGGCTGGTCATACCGGCCATGGGGTATTTTACAGGCGTGTGTTCCGCCTGGCGTGTCATGTAGTTTACCAGCGGATAATCTTTCACCATGCTTTCATCTTTGCGGTAAAAGGCCAACTTTTTTCCAGTCGATGACCAGAAAGTTCCTTTGGTGATGCCGAATTCGCGCCGGTGAACGTATTGGCCGTTCAAAATTCCGTCGGCATCGTCGAAGGTAATTTGCTGTTCACCTGTTTCATTCAAAATAAACAGGTTTTGCCCTTTGGTGTAGGCTACGGTTTTTTGGTCGTCGTAAAAATCCAGATTCTCAGCCTGATCTGGAATTTCAAGATGAGTTTCGACTTTCTTTTCTTCCAAATTGAAAAAAACGACTTGCTGACTTTTTCGGAAGCGGATGGTATTCTCATTGACAAACGAAAAACCCGGAAAACTTGAATAGGTCAGCTTTCCGCTCAACGATGCCGCTTGTTCCAATTTATTTTTTGTGAGCAACACCTTTTTTTGGCCTTTGCCTGCGGGGTACTGAAAAAGGGTGTCATTTTCTACCCGGACAAAATGCTGGTTGTTTCTCCAGGCCAGTCCTTGTGGTTTTTCGGCACGCAGGTGGCCCGACTTGCCAAATACGGCATCTTCAAGCGTTAGTGGTTGTTTTTGTGCAAAAGCCAGGCTGCTTAGCAGGCAAAAAAGAAAGGTCAAACGGGCTATTTTCATCGATGATTTTTTTTTCAGATTTGAAGGCAGCGAAACTACCACTATTTTATTTTTTTTGATCATGAGTTTGTTCATGGTTCATTTTATTACAATCGGGAAGCAAAATTAACTCAGTAGATTGATAATCTCTTTTTGCGTAATTTCCTGAAATGGGTTGTTGGAGTTGACAAATTTCTCGGCAAGTGACGATTTTCGCTCTTTTAGTAATTGGATCTTTTCTTCGATTGAACCTTCGGTAATGAACCGATAGACAAACACTTTTTTGTCTTGTCCAATGCGGTGTGCCCGGTTAATGGCCTGGTTTTCGGCGGCTGGGTTCCACCAGGGGTCAATAATAAACACGTAGTCGGCCGAGGTGAGGTTGAGTCCAACGCCGCCTGCTTTCAGCGAGATCAGGAAAATCCGGTTTTCGGCATCTTCCTGAAAGTTTTTAATCACCGCTTCGCGTTTGGTGGTTTGGCCGGTTAAGATCGAATATTTCCACTTCTCCGATTCAATTTTTTGCTTCAGAAGTTCCAGGTGTTTCACAAAGGAAGAGAAAATCAGCACCTTGTGGTTTTCGGCCATCAAACTTTTCAGGCTGCGAAAAATTTCATCAAACTTACCCGATTCCGCTTCATCATCGTCATTCAGCATGGAGGGGTGGTTCGCCAGTTGGCGGAGTTTGGTCAGGCCCTGCAGAACAACAATGGCCGACTTTTTTATCCCTTCCTTCTCAATATTTTGCAGGATGTTGTTGCGAATAATTGACTTCTCTTTTTCGTAAGTCGTCTGCTGTTCTTTCGACATGCCGCAGAAACGAATTTGCTCGGTCAGCGACGGCAAGTCGCGGGCCACTTCTTCCTTTTTGCGTCGCAAAACAAAGGGCCGGATGAGGGTTTGCAGCTTGGCTTGCTTTTCGGGGTCGTTCTTTTTTTCGATGGGCGTAATGAATTCGCGCTTAAAATAGGCTTGGTTGCCCAACAGGCCTTTATTTAAAAAATTGATTTGCGACCATAAGTCCGACAGCGAATTTTCAATGGGCGTGCCCGTTAGCACCAGCCGGTGTTTGGCTTTCAGCTTGGTGATGGTCTGGTAGGTTTTCGAACCCGAATTTTTAATGTTTTGGCTTTCATCCAAAATCAGGTAAAAAAACTCGTGTTCTTTTAGCAGCTCATAATCGTTGCGAATGGTGCCGTAGGTGGTCAAGATAATGTCGTAGTACGAAATGATGCCTTTTAAGTCGAGCGATTTTTTTCGCTGAACACCTACGTATTTGTAGGCTTTTAGCGCGGGTGTAAATTTTTTGATTTCATTTTCCCAGTTGTGAACCAGCGAAGTGGGCATTACAATCAGCGTTGCCGCCTGCGAAGGTTCATTTTCGGGTTCTTCTGGTTCCGAAAACATCGACAATTGATTGTCGTTTGAAACTGTTTTTGGAATGACAATTTGCTTTTTCAATCGTTTTAGTTTCAACAGCAAGGTCAGGGTTTGCAAAGTTTTCCCCAGTCCCATGTCGTCGGCCAGACAGCCACCAAACTGGTGCTCGTACAAACGGTACATCCACGAAAAACCCTCTTCCTGATAGGCACGCAATTTGGCTTGAATGTTGGCTGGCACGGCAACCGGATCGGAGGCGGACTCACTGATTTTGTCCAGCCGCTGAAAAAAACTTTTGTCGATTCCCTGAAGCCGCTTTTTCAGAAGTTGGTAGTGGTATTTTTTAAGTTTCATGGTATGCCCGTCCTGCTTCACAAAAGGGAGCAGGTCTTCGTATTCGGCAAACCATTCTTTGGGCAAAATGGCCACTTCACCATTCGGGAGTTCAAATTCGCGAATGCCGTTTAAAATATTTCGCTTGAGCTTGATAAAAGGGATTTCGTGGTCGCCAAAGCGGACTTTTGCATAAATATCAAACCAGTCTTCTTTGGTCTTAATTTCTACCTGCAAGTCTTGGTTCTCGGTGGAGTACCGTTTCTCAAACTGGTTTTGCTGCAGCTCAAACCCCGCCTCTTGCAGCTGGTTTTTGTTTTTGTTGACCCATTGCAGCATTTCAAACAAGCGGTCAGTGGGGTCGAGTACATCAACGCCTTTGGGCTGGAAATTGCCGTTTCGATCTTCCAATCCCATTTGTTTCAGAAGATTCAAAAGCTGGCTTTCCCACTGCTGATCGCGGACGTACTTTCTAAAGGAATAGTGGTCACCTGCATGATCCAGGGCAACGAACACCGACGACTTGTTGTTGGGCAGGTATTCTGTTTGGCCGTATTTAAACTTGGGAAGAAAAACCGCTTCGAGCTTTAAATTGGGTTCAAGTGATAAAAGCGCCTGCTTGTCGCTGGTTCGTTCTTCAATGGAAAAACCTGTGGCCCGCACCGGGTAGTTTTTTACGATATTTAGCACAAAGCTGTTGAAGTATTTTTCTTCAACGGCTTTGGGAATGGCCACCACTTCTTTCTCCAAAAACGGAGTTAGTTTTTTGGCGCTGATGTGCTGAAACAGGTACAGCTTGTTTTGCCACACAAAACTGCACGGTTGGCTGGTAACGATCGTCAGCTTTTTGTGCAATATTTTAATGGGTTCGCCGGCGTGTTTGATTTCGAGCGAATACCGGGTTCCTTCGTTGGTTCGTTCAAAACAAAAGGTGGCTTTCGAAAACTGTTCCGGCACTTGAATCAAATCTTCTTCGTACAGGTTCGAGTATTTGGCCTGCTTAAAAAACAGCCGGGTGTTTTGCTGCATCAGTAAAAGGGCAATTTGCCGCATGTGCCGGTCAATATAAGGGCTGATATGCTCCTGGAAAAGTGATTGGTCCATTTCCTGAAAAAACTTGCCGGCTTCTTTTTGCTTCGAGAATTTTTTCACCAGCGTTTCGTCGCTGTACTGGTTGGTGAGTTTTACCAGTTCTGTTTCTTTTTCGGTCAGGTTCAAGCCATCGAGATCGTGCAACTTCACCAACTTGACAATGGAGTAAAATGAGCGCTTTTTTTCAATTAAAAAAGCCTGAAACAGATTGCCAAATGTTCGATGTTCGGTTAGCCCGATAATAAATTCGTGTGCCATGAATTGAAAACCTGATTAAAAAAGTGAGCGGCAAACAAGCCGACGTTTGAAAAAACCGAACCTCAAATATAATTGAATTTTGAACCAACCGATCGTTTTCAATTTAGATTTTACAATAAGTTCAAACTGGCGTAAAAATCAGCTCCGTTTGCTTTTTAAGAATGAATATAAATAAGCCCAAAAGCGTCATCAGAGGCTTGTCGTTGCCAAGACATTGTTATTTTTGGCTTGCCGAATTTATGGCTCATTTTAAAATATTGATTAAGCATGTATCAAATCGTTCAAAAAGAACAGTTCTCTGAAAAGGTTGTGAAGTTGGTTGTTCACGCTCCACGGATTGCTCGTTCACGAAAGCCCGGACACTTCATTATTTTGAGGATTGATGAACAGGGAGAACGTATTCCCTTGACGATTGCACAGGCCGACAAAGGCGCCGGAACCATCTCATTGGTGGTGCAGAAAGTTGGGATTAGTTCAACCCGTTTGTGCGAAATGAACCCGGGTGATCAGATACTGGATTTGGTTGGGCCGCTCGGAAAGGCAACGCATATCCACAAGGTGGGAACTGTTTTGGCTTGCGGCGGCGGCGTGGGGATTGCTCCTTTATTGCCCATTGTTGAAGGGTTTAAAAAAGCAGGCAACCGAGTGGTTACGGTGCTGGCAGCCCGGAGCAAGGATTTGATTATTTTGGAAAAGGAAATCCGGCAGTGGTCGGACGAAGTGATTATCATGACCGACGACGGCTCCTACGGAAACAAGGGGCTGGTAACAACGGGTGCCGAACAGGTCATTCAGCGTGAACAGGTGGATGAGTGCATCGCGATTGGCCCGGCTGTGATGATGAAGTTTACCGCCTTGCTGACTCAAAAATATAATATACCCACTCAAGCTAGCCTGAATGCGATTATGGTTGACGGAACCGGCATGTGCGGCGCTTGTCGTGCCAGTGTTGGCGGTGAGACCAAATTTACCTGTATTGATGGACCTGAGTTTAACGCACACCAAATTGATTTCGACGAGCTGATTCTTCGCTTGGGTGGATATAAAAATGAAGAGAAGGAAGCTTGGGAGCGTGTGATTGGATAATTGGTCATTACTCATTGGGGGTTGGGTGTGGTGTTTGAATGAAGTTGAAGCCAACTGTTGAAGAAGTAAACCACCGGAATTTGAAATCGAAAACGAAATGGAAGAATACCTGAAAATAGAACGTGAAAAAGAATGGCGAGTCGAACTGCGAACCAAGCTAAAAAATAAAGAACGCACAACGATTGAGCGGGTACAAATGCCCGGGCTCGATCCAATCGAGCGAATCCAATACCAGGATCGGGAGGTAAACCTAGGCCTGGATGAAGCCAGTGCGATAACGGAAGCTTCGCGTTGCATGGATTGTGTGAATCCAACCTGCATTGAAGGTTGCCCGGTGAGCATCAACATTCCGAAGTTCATAAAAAATATCGAACGGGGCGAAATGCACGAAGCAGCCAAGACCCTCAAGGAAACGTCCGCCTTGCCAGCGGTGTGCGGGCGTGTTTGTCCACAGGAAAAGCAATGCGAAGCGCAGTGTTTTTACACACTGAAACTGAAAAAAGAACCGGTTGCCATTGGGTATCTCGAACGCTTTGCCGCCGATTTTGAGCAAAACAGTGGAAGCATTTCAGTGCCCGAAACGGCAGAAAAAAATAATATCAAGGTGGCTGCTATTGGCTCGGGGCCGGCGTCTTTGTCGTTTGCCGGCGACATGGCCAAACTGGGTTACGACGTCACCGTTTTCGAAGCGCTTCACGAAGTGGGCGGGGTGCTGAAATATGGGATTCCTGAGTTTCGTTTGCCCAACCGGGTAGTTGATGTAGAGCTTGCCAGTCTTGAAAAGATGGGCGTTAAGTTCGAGCGCAATTTTATTGTCGGCCGAACGGCGTCGTTTGATGATTTGAAAGAAGAAGGTTTTCACGCCTTTTTTGTGGCCAGTGGAGCCGGACTGCCGCGATTCATGAATATTCCGGGCGAGAATTTCAACGGAATACTTTCTTCCAACGAATACCTGACCCGCGTGAACCTGATGAACGCAGCCAAAAGTGAGTTTGATACGCCGGTTCTCCGGGGTAAAAATATTGCTGTGATTGGCGGTGGCAACACCGCCATGGATTCGGTGCGCACAGCCAAGCGCTTAGGCGCTGAGCGGGCCATGATTGTCTATCGCCGGTCGCGCGAGGAAATGCCGGCCAGGGTCGAAGAGGTGCTGCATGCCGAAGAAGAAGGCATCGAATTTTTGAACCTGAACAACCCGATTGAATATTTTGCTGACGAAAACGGACGGGTGAACCGCATGCGGCTTCAAAAGATGGAGCTGGGTGAACCTGATGCTTCCGGTCGCCGTCGCCCGGTGGTGGTGGAAGGCTCGGAATACGACATCCCTGTCGATGTGGTGGTCGTGGCCATCGGCGTGTCGCCAAATCCGCTGGTCCCTTCGGAGTTGCCCGAGCTGAAAGTCAGCCGTTGGGGAACCATTGAAGTGGATCCTGAAACCATGCAAAGCTCCATTCCCGATTTGTTTGCCGGTGGCGATATCGTTCGTGGTGGTGCAACCGTGATTTTAGCCATGGGCGACGGGCGCAAAGCGGCAGCAGGCATGCACCAGTATCTGCAAACAAAACAGAATAATTTAGTAAGCGAACCATCAGCGATTAAAAACGCAGATTGAGCTCAGTTAGCTGTTTATCATCCAGTATCAAGCATCGAGCATCAAGCATCCAGTATCCAGAATCAAAAAATCAAGCATATGGCTAATTTAGCAACTCAATTTTTCGGATTAGAATTAAAAAGTCCTGTCATTGCCGCCAGCTGCAGCATGACTGGTGACTTGGAACAAATTAAGAAACTGGCCAAAGCCGGAGCCGGAGCGATCGTCCTGAAATCGCTGTATGAAGAGGAAATTGACACCCAGTTGCAGGAAGAATTGTCGCAGCGAAAAGCGCTGGAGCCCGATCCGGAATATCTGGATTATTTCGACTACATTATTAAAGATGAAAATCTGAAAGATTATACCGGTTTGATCCGGCAAGCAAAACAAGCTGTGGAAGTGCCCATTGTGGCCAGCGTGAGTTGTATCAGCCAGTCGGACTGGGTGCTGTTTTCAAAGAAACTGGAAGAAGCCGGAGTCGACGCCCTGGAGCTGAACTTGTTTTTGTTGCCCGCCAACCTTGAAAAAAGCGGGGAAGCCAACGAGCAATTTTATTTCAATACCGTGAAAAAAGTGCTGGAGGTGGTTTCCATTCCGGTTACAATCAAAATCAGCCATTATTTTTCAAACCTGGCCGCGATGATCAAAGCACTTTCTGAAACCGGAATTGCCGGCATTAGCTTGTTCAACCGTTTTTATTCGCCCGATATTGACATTCAAAATGAGAAGATGATCTCGGCTGATGTGCTGAGCCATGCTTCCGATTATCTGCTGCCTTTGCGCTGGACCGGAATACTCTCGTCACAAACGAGCTGTCCGCTGGCAGCTACCGGAGGAATTCATTCAGCAGAAACGGCAATTAAATTTCTGCTGGCCGGAGCGTCGGCTGTTCAGGTTGCTTCGGTATTGTACAATGGCGGAACAGAGGCAATAGCCGGCATGAACCAGGAAATTGCCACCTGGATGGATGCAAAAGGCTACGATAAAATTGACGACTTTAAAGGGAAATTGGCCATTCGCGACAAGCATGTTGCCCTGTACGAACGCGCCCAGTTTATGAAATATTTCACACAAAAAGACTTCTAAAAGCTACATGGCGAATTAGACAATTAAAAACTTTTTAACACGTTCTTGGGGTGTACATCGGTTGATAAACCTTATTTTTGCGGAGTCAACTCAGGAAGCGGCATGCTTGCTGGTTTCTTAAATCGAATTTAAAAAATAATGAAGACACGCTTGATCATCACCCTTTTGGTGTTTTTTTATACGCTTGGCTTACAGGCTCAGGAACGTCGCATTCAGGAGGATGGCAAAACCTACCAGATTCATGTGGTTGAAAAAGGGGAAACCATTTTTTCGCTCAGCAAAGCCTATTCGGTGGAGCAACGGGAATTGCTGAATGCCAACCCGGATTTAATTTTTGGTTTGAAAACCGGCCAGGAACTGAAAATACCGGTAGCCGAAACTGAAAAGAAAGAAGCTCCACAGCAACAAGCCGTGGCTTCGGCACAACCCGATGAACTGCCTTCGTTTAAAACCTATAAAGTCAAGCGTCGTGATGGGCTTCATTTTATTGCCAAAGACTTCAATGTTACCGTTGAGGATATTCTGAAATACAATCCGCAGCTGGAAGGAAAAGGACTGGAAAGAGGCCAGACGCTGCTGATTCCGGATGCCGATGATTTGAAGCGAATTCGAGAAGCGAAGAGAGAACAGCGTGCTTTGGTTGCAGAGCCGCAATCTGTATCAGGTATCCAAAAGCACAAAGTAGTTGGCGACGAGACCCTGTATTCCATTTCAAAGAAATATAACCGCCCGATTGCCGACTTGGTAAAAGCCAACCCGCAGGTGAAAGACGGGCTGCGCATTGGCATGGAACTCACCATTCCGGAAGCGGAGCTTTCGTCCGAGCTGTTAATGCGGCCAGCCGATGGTTTTTTCACGCACTTGGTTGAGTCGGGGGAAACATTCTGGAGTCTGGAACGAAAATATAATGTCGCTCGCGATGAGCTGGAAAAGTACAATCCCGCCCTGGCGCATGGCTTGCAGGCTGGTTTACGTATTCGGGTACCTGTTTCAACCGAGGTGCCGGATATTCAGGCAGAACCGGTCAATGAAGCGGCCTTTAATAAACACACCGTCGGCGGTGGCGAAACGCTTTACAGTCTTTCCAACACCTATAACGTGAGCATTGCTGCCATAAAAAAAAGCAATCCAGTGCTGGGTTACCGCGGACTGATGGCCGGAGAGACAGTTTTGATTCCGAAGCAAACGGAGGTGGAGCCGCAATTGGTGACGGAGGAACAACGGGAGATGGCAACTGGCGAGGACGATAAAATTCAGCAACCACGCTTTAATCGGAACGACTTTGCGCTCCAGGTTTCGGCCATGGAACGGCCCGAGGGCTGTCAGCCAAATTTCAGTGCTTCGGCCGGGAAATACAATGTAGCGCTGCTGCTGCCCCTGTATCTGGCGGCTAACGATACCATCAACCAGGTACGCATGACCAGGGAGGAAATGCTGTTGGACGAAGATTTTATGAGCAGGGTTTCCAACCCCGATGAATTGCCTGACGATACTGTGGTGGTTCGCGAGCTGGAAACGGTTTATCCCCGTTCCGAGAACTTCATTCATTTTTATGAAGGGGTGTTGCTGGCCGTAGATAGTTTGCAGCGCGCCGGCATGAACTTACAGCTACACGTATTCGATACCAACCAGGAACAGGCGGTGGTCGATTCAATTGTGAGGCTGAATGTGTTTCAGAATATGGACCTGATTATTGGCCCGGTGTATCCAGAGTTACAAGGGCCGGTGGTCAGCTTTGCCAATGCCAACCGCATTCCAATGGTTTCGCCCCTGTCTGCCTCCGGGAGTTTCGAAGACAACAGTCCGTATTATTTCAAAATCAATCCAACCAAAGACTACCTGGTGCGTGAAACGGCCGACTACGTTGGAGAGGAATATTTCAACAAAAACCTGATTGTGCTGGAAATGGGCGAGTACAAGCATTTGCCCGAAGCCACCCTGGTTAATTTGTGTCGTGAGAAATTTTTCTCAGCCGGATTTTCTGAAGCCGACCGCGATGTCCGGTTTCATGAGTATAATTTTCTTGCTGAAGGTTACTGGGGACTGCGGCGTATTTTGAGCAAGACGCGCGAGAATGTCTTTATCATTCCATCGGCAACCGAAGCACAAGTGAGTGTGGCGGTTTCCAACATCAACTCACTATCCGAAGATTTCCCGGTCACCTTGGTCGGCCTGTCGAACTTTCAGCGGTACAACAGTATTCAACCCGAGTATTTTCACCACAGTAACATGCATGTGCTGAACCCGTATTTTGTCGATTACCGGGCGCCACTGACCAACCGTTTTGTTAGGAATTTCCGGCGTAATTTCGCTGCCGAACCCAACCAGTTCAGCTTTCAGGGATACGATGTAGCTTTTTATTTCATGTCGGCCTTATTTCAATATGGGAAAGATTTTACTGATTGTTTGCCCTACCATCACGTGGCGTTAAATCAGTCCGAATTTTACTTCGATAAAGTAAGTCGAGGCGGTGGTTACATGAACCGGGGCCTATTTATACTGAACTACAAAAAGAACTTCGAAGTTGCAGTAGATGGACTGGAGGGTATTCCGTCGCTTTTGCTGACCGAAGAATAGGAATGGGCCTGCTTACCCATTTTGCCGACGGGCTGTTTATCCGGTGAGCGGAAGCTCCGAACCAGTCCGTTCTTCTTCAGCCATGACTCCCGTCAGTTAAAAAATCCTTCGGTTTAATGCACAGGTGTGGCTGTGCATTTCTGAAATGAAAGTGGTAAATTTGGTATCGAAGCTTTTTTGTCCGGTGGACAGGCGGCTTGCAACTGGCGCTTTCTGGCCAGTTTAAATTTTTTCTGTTCGCCTGGCTCACCATTTCTTTAACCCTTAAAACCACAAACCAATGAAGAAAATTTTGTTCTTAACCGGTGATTTTACCGAAGATTACGAAACCATGGTACCCTTCCAAATGCTGCTTATGGTAGGTTACGAAGTGCATGCTGTTTGTCCCGACAAGAAGAAAGGACAAACGGTAAAAACGGCTATCCACGATTTTGAAGGCGACCAAACTTATTCCGAGAAACCTGGGCATTTGTTTTCCTTGAACTACAGTTTTGCTGATGTTGATGCCACGCAGTACGATGGGCTGGTCATTGCCGGAGGAAGGGCACCGGAGTATTTGCGGCTCAATTCAAAAGTCATTGAAATTGTCAAACACTTTTTTGAAGCAGACAAGCCTGTGGCCGCTATTTGCCACGGCATTCAGCTATTAACTGCTGCCGGCGTAGTGAAAGGCCGCAAGCTCACCTGCTATCCTGCCGTTGGCCCCGAAGTCACGCTGGCTGGTGGCGAATACCAGGATATTCCGGTCGATGGCGCTTTTGTTGATGGTAAGCTGGTTACTTCACCGGCCTGGCCCGCACACCCAGCTTTTATACGGGAGTTTTTGAAGGTGATGGGCGCTAAGATTGAGTTGTAGTACTGCTGCCCGCTACAAGTAATAAACGACAATGTCGATCAGCATTTTTACCGACAAAGCCCGACAGCCAAATCCCGATGATTTGGTTGCTCCGCTGGGCGAAACTTATGAACTTTGGAAGCAGATCCGGATGTTTATTCTGGGAAAATACCCCGCTGGGGTGGAGCAGTGGACCTATTCGGGAAAAAATTATGGCTGGAATTTTCGGATCAAGGATAAGCGCAGGGCCATTGCTTATTTGCTGCCCCGCCAAGGATACTTTAAGGTAGCTTTCGTGTTTGGGCAAAAAGCCACTGACCAGGTTTTAGCAAGCACGGTGGCTCCCGAAATAAAACAGGAATTGCTACAGGCGCGTGTTTATGCTGAAGGACGCGGAATACAAATTGATGTACGCGATGAACGAAAGCTGCCCGACATCCAGCAACTGGTTGAAATTAAGTTGGCGAATTAGGATTTGGTGTAAAAGGTAAGCTCAAGTCGAGACAGAACCCCTGGACAAACAATTCAAGCAAATTGCCTGTTTATAGAGGATTCAAACGAAGGCGAAAATGAAAACGACCAATCAACCGATATTTTTTGAATCGGCTGCCGAATTCAGGCGCTGGCTCGAGGAAAACCACAAAACTGCCAGCGAAGTACTGGTTGGTTATTACAAGGTAAAAAGCGGGAAAAAGAGCATGAGCTGGAGCGAGTCGGTTGACCAGGCCATTTGTTTTGGTTGGATCGATGGAATCCGGAAGTCAATTGACCAGGAACGCTACATGAATCGGTTTACGCCACGCCGTGCGAACAGCCACTGGAGTGCCGTCAACATCAGGAAAGTGGATCAATTAACCAAGCTCGGGCTGATGCGACCGGCGGGATTAGCGGCCTTTCAAATCCGAAAGGAAAGTCGATCGGAAATTTACAGTATTGAACGCCAAGCGCCCCGCCTGTCGGAGGCATTTGAAAAGCAATTTCGCGCCAACAATAAGGCTTGGGATTTCTTCGAAACGCTTGCTCCTTCGTACCAAAAGGCAGCCATTAACTGGGTGATGGCTGCCAAACAGGAGACTACCCGAAAAAGACGCTTAGCCGAATTGATTGCCGACAGTGATTCGGGACTTAAAATTAAAGTGATGCGACGCTGATGAGCTGGCGATCAGCGCGAAAAGTTTTATAAGAAAGAATTATAGGCAATGGCTCTTTACGATCGAATAAAAATGTAATTTTACAAACGATTGAACGTCCGCGTGCATTCAATCTACATTTCTAAAATTAACCTTTTAAAAAGCAAAGTTATGGCAAAATCACATGACGCTAAGAAAAGCGAAAAAAAGGAACCTCTTAAAACGCCTAAAGAACGAAAAGCTGAAAAGAGGGAGAAAAAAGCAAATCGGTAATTCGTTTTGAACGATACTTGAGTTCAAAGAAGCCATGATCGGGTTGGTACTTTTATCCCGACAGGCGTTCCGAGACCTGATAAATGATAGTAGGTCAACGACCTTAGCTCTGTTGATGGAGCCAAACCCAAGCAGGTTTGGCTCCATTCTTTTTTATGTTAGAACCCAAACTCATCAAAGGTTTTCTTAATCCGCCCAATGGCCTCCATCATCTGTGCTTCGTTGATAATGAGCGGCGGTGTAAACCGGATGATGTGCTCGTGGGTTGGTTTGGCCAAAACGCCATTTTCTTTCAAAGCCAGACAAACATCCCAGGCCGTTTTCCCCTTTATGGGTTTAATGGCTATGGCATTCAGCAAGCCTTTTCCACGTACAATTTCAATCATTTCCGAATCAATTTTTTCCATTTCACTCCGAAATAGCTTACCCATTGTTTCGGCGTTTTCAGACAGCTTTTCATCGACAATGACATTCATGGCCGCCATCGCCACCTTTCCGGCAATGGGGTTGCCGCCATAGGTTGAGCCATGCTCTCCGGGCTTGATGGTCATCATGATTTCGTCATCTGCCAAGACACATGATACAGGGAACATGCCGCCCGAAATGGCTTTGCCCAAAATCAGGATATCGGGACGAACGCCTTCGTGGTCGCAAGCCAGCATTCTGCCGGTTCGGGCCAATCCGGTTTGTACTTCGTCGGCCACGAACAACACCCGGTGCTTTTTGCAGAGTTCCGAGGCCTTTTTAAGAAATCCGTCTTCCGGCACATAAACACCGGCTTCGGCCTGAATGGGCTCCACCAAAAAACCAGCTACATTGGGATCTTTCAGCGCCTGGTCTAAAGCCTCGAGATCATTGTACGGAATGTTGACAAAGCCCGGCGTATAGGGGCCGTAATCGTTGTAGGCATCCGGATCTGACGACATGGAGACAATGGTGATGGTGCGTCCGTGGAAGTTTCCGTTGCAAACCACAATTTTGGCTTCGTTGCGCGGAATGCCTTTCACTTTGTATGCCCACTTCCGTGTTAATTTGAGGGCGGTTTCGTCGGCTTCGGCGCCCGAGTTCATCGGCAGCATTTTATCGTAGCCCAGGAGCTTACACATATACTCTTCCCATTCGCCCAGCACATTGTTGTAAAATGCACGTGATGTTAAGGCCAGGGTTTCGGCCTGTTTTGTCAGGGCATCAACAATTTTCGGATGGCAGTGTCCCTGGTTTACCGCCGAGTAGGCCGCTAAAAAATCCATGTAGCGGTTGCCTTCTACATCCCACACATAAATGCCTTCGCCGCGCTCCAAAACTACCGGTAGTGGATGGTAGTTGTGTGCCCCAAATCGTGCTTCACGATCAATGAAAGTTTGAGCTGATTGCGTTTTCATATTTTCACAAAATTAAGGTGTTTATTTTGCTAACAGAATTACGGAATATCTGTTGTATTTCAAAGAATTTTAGCCTGTTAAAGAAAAGCTTCCGATGTCGGAAAACCATTTTTCGCTTACATATTTTTTACGGTCATATGCTTCGTGTAATAAATTCGCATTTTCTTGCCTGTTTTGTTTTATATTTGCGTTCAAATCGGTTCATTTAGTGGTTCATGAGATTTAAGAAATTGATTTCTTTGGTGCTGTTTTTCGTTACGTTGGGCTCTGTTTTTGCGCAGACGACCAAGCTGGACTCGTTGAAAGCGGTGCTGAAAGAGAATAAAACCAACCGATTGGCCTTGCTGATTGACATTTCTGACCAGTACCTGGATTCCATTAATTACCATGATTTTGTGCTTAGCTGTTTGCAAGAGGCATTGGACAGTGCCACCAGCCAAAAAAATGATTCGCTCGTTGTGAATATTTACAACTACCTGGGGCTGGCGAACTACAATATTGGCGATTTTGAGCGAGCAACAGATCATTTTTACAAGGGCTTAAATTTGTTGGATAAGAAGCCCAACACGAGGCAAACCGCCAAACTCTACAACAACCTGGGGATGATTTTTGATGAGATGGAGGATTTTGACCGCGCGCTTTCGTTTTACGCCGAGTCGTACCGGATTGACAGTTTGAGCAATAACGAGCAAGGGCTGATCGGTTCGCATCTGAACCTGGGAATCAGCTATCAAAATCTGAAAAAGTATGAGCTGGCCCGTAAAAACTACGACCGCGCCTATCAACTCGCTGAAAAATTAAACGACAGCTCATCAATGGTCCATGTGTTAAACAACCAGGGAACCTTGGCCTACGATTTAAAAAATTACGACGAAAGTCTGGCATATTATCAGCAGGCGCTTGATTTATATGAAAAGGCCGGTGATTTGGGTGGTGTTGCTTTCGCGAAGAATAACATGGGGCTGGTGTATCTCGACCAAAAACAATACCCGAAAGCGTTGGCGTATTTTCACGAAGCGCTGGAAATAGCAGCCAAGCTGAATCTGTATGCTTTTCAGGGAGATATTTATGGCAATCTGTCGATCTATTATGAAGAAGTGCAAGATTACAAAAATGCCTTCGACTACTACAGCAAGTACAATGAGGTTTACGATAGTTTAAGCTCGGAGCGGCAGGATCACATGATTCGTAAGCTCGAAGCGCAATACCAGGCTGAAAAGAAACAGCGCGAGATCCTTGAGCTACAGCAGGAAAATCGGTTGCAACGCCAATTATTAAGCAGCACAAAAAATATGCAGGTGTACCTGTATGTGATTCTTTTTCTGGTGATTCCATTTTTAATCGTGCTTTTTGTTTTGCTGCGAAAAGAAAAACTGTTGGCCCGGGAGTTACACGAAAAAACCCGCGAACTGAAAAAGCTGAATGTGGCCAAAGACCGTTTTTTCTCCATTATTGCACACGATTTAAAGAATCCGTTTAATGCTTTGGTGAGTTATACCAGCTTACTGCGATCTGATTTCGACTCATTTACCAAGGAGGAACTGAGCCAGATTATTACCGACCTGAACGATGCCACCGAGCAAGGTTTTGCCCTGCTTGAGAACTTACTGTACTGGACACGTTCACAAACCAACCGCATCAAAGTGTACAAAACATTCTTCAACTTAAAGCGAATTGTTGATAATGTGGTCAGCCTGGCCAATCCAAACCTGGCTGCAAAATCCCAAACGATTGAGGTCGATATTGATCATGAGCTGATGGTATTTGCCGATAAAGACATGATTGCCACGGTCATTCGAAACCTGGTTTTTAATTCCATCAAATTTTCATACCCCAACACGGTCATTCGGATCGAAGGAAAAAAGATTGGTCAAAGCATCCAGATTTCTGTCATTGACCAGGGCGTTGGAATTGATGCTGAAAAGCAGCACAATTTCTTCAACTACGAAGAGAACACCACGACCGCCGGCACCGCCGGTGAAACGGGCAGCGGATTGGGGTTGGTGATTTGCCGCGAGTTTGTTGAAAAGAACGACGGCCTGATTTGGGTGGAGAGCGAGGAAGGGCAAGGCGCCACGTTCCGCTTTACCATCCCCTACATTGAACCCGAGGAAAAACATTAGCATTTTTTCTTATTTGTCTTGAATCTCTCGAAATCCAGCATTTCTGCTTGATCTCCACAAGGATATTTCAAAAAAAAAATGAATTCTTTTTGGGGGGTAGTTTGCGTTTTTGCGTAATACCTTCCGAAAAGCACAAGTTAACGGCGGGATAAACCGGTCACTTTTTTTGAGAATGATTTATGGAGAGCAAGCAGAAAATAATTTCATTGATTCAGAAATACTTGAATAACACCTGCACCGAACCGGAGTTGGATGAGTTGATTCAATTGTTTCATCGCGAAGATTACCGAAATCAGATTGAGCTGCTGTTGTATGAACATTGGCAGAATACACCTTCGTTTCAGCAACAACTGGATGAGAAAGAGTTGGGTAAAATGCTGCATGCCATTCATCAGCAAATGCGCATTGATGGCGGTAAAAGCAAGAAGGGCTTGCTGAAACGCCTGACCAATTACGCCGTTCGTGCGGCAGCCATTTTGTTTATTCCGCTTTTAATTGGTTCGCTTTGGATGGTTTATCAGAATGGAACCTACAGTGGATCCGATACCATGATTACCCTCGAAACGCCGCTCGGCTCAACCTTGAAAACGACCCTGCCCGATGGCACCGAAGTGTGGCAAAATGCCGGAACAACGTTGAAATATCCGGCAAAATTTACCAGGCGCAATCGTCAGGTCGAGCTGGTTGGAGAAGCCTATTTTCATGTTTCATCCGATAAGAAAAATCCTTTCTACGTAAAAACGACCGACGGAACGGTGAAGGTAACTGGCACCCGCTTCGATGTATCGGCCTTTCCTGATGATGATTTTTCATCGGTTGTGTTGGAAGAAGGTGCGGTTGCCTACCAGCTTGCCGGTTCAGGCCAAGAGGTTGCGTTAAGCCCGTCGGAGCAATTGCTGTATGCGAGAGAAATGGGTTCGTTGGTTAAGCGGACTGCCGATGTTGAAAAATATATTTCATGGACGGAAGGCAAGCTGATTTTTCGAAATGATCCCTTGTCGTCTGTTGTATTGCGACTGGAACGGTGGTACAATGCTGACATTGTTTTGGACGATCCCACGGGCAAACTGGGCGAACACCCCTTTACCATGACCGTGCAAAATGAAACCCTGCCGCAGGTGTTGAATTACATTTCGCAAGCGGCAGATTTGTCGTTGAGGAAGGATGACACGAAATCGACTTCGACAGCAGTATTGGTGAAACCAAAGTACACGATTTCAAAAAACTAAAAAGAAAAGCCTATGTAACAGCATAAATACAAAAGGGAAGATGCTGGCACATCCTCCCTTTGAAACTAGTTGAATAAACAATCTCTTCAATAAAAATTGTATAACTCAAACCATTACAAAATTATGGAAAAAAATCGTAAAAGGTTTGGCCCGGGTAGGTTTTATCCCCAGGTCAAGAAACTAGTAAGAATTATGAAACTAACAGCACTACTTGTGACTCTCGTAATCGGCCAGGCGTTGGCTGTCAATTCCTATGCTCAGGATACGCGCCTTTCAATTGATCTGAATAATTCGACCGTGAAAGATGTACTCATGGAGATTGAACGAAGTACAGACTTCTTTTTTCTTTACAGCAACCAGTTTATTGATGTGGAGCGCAGAGTTGATATCAAGCTGAACAACAAAAAGGTGGATGAAGTTTTGGATGAAGTGTTTAAAGGCACAAACATTCGTTACACCATTACCGATCGTCAGATTATTTTGAAACCTGAATCGGCCACCAACGATTTTTATTCCGTGCAGGCAGGTTCTTCGGTTTCGGGGACGGTAACCGATGAAAATGGTAATCCAATTCCCGGGGCCACCATCATTCTGAAAGGCACAACCAACGGAACCATTACCGATATGGATGGCCGCTTTACCCTGGAAGTGTCGGGAAACAATCCGGTATTGGTTATTTCGTTTGTTGGAATGCGATCGCAAGAAGTGACGTACAACGGACAAGGGCAGTTGACAATTACTTTGCAGGCCGATGTGATTGGGCTGGATGAAGTGGTGGCCATCGGCTATGGAAAGAATTCGCGTAAAAATCTTTCAAGTGCCGTTACTTCGGTGAAAGCTGATGAGCTAAACCGCGGAGCCATTGCCGATGTTGGGCAGTTGTTGCAGGGAAAAGTGCCGGGCCTGAATATTTCGGCCAGTGGCGACCCAACACGCAGCGCGACGATTATCATGCGCGGGGCATCGACCATTAACCCGGATTATGCATTTGAGT
>NZ_LGIA01000218.1 GCF_001270965.1 Sunxiuqinia dokdonensis
AGGCAAATGTAGCATTTCCATGGTTCATCTGACTTTAATTGATTAGTTGCAAATGTACTTCAAAAATTAGTTATTTGTAAAATTATTCGAACTAAAAACTTGCCCACTCCGGCAGCAATCGGTTAATCCAGATTCCACAGCTTCAGTAAAATAGAATGAACTGGATTACTCCTGTAGCTAATAACAGGAGCACTGGGCCATTCGAAACGAGGCTTGCGAGTAGCTTCCGATTAAACCAGCAAACCTCCCTTCTTCCATGCGGATTGAAAATCCGGCGTTAATAAGGTGCGGATGACATATCTGCACCAGCAGCTAACTGCTTTCGACAGATATTGAGGAGCGGGTTCCAGTAGAGTGTGGGGAGCAGGGGGGGGTTATAAAATGAGTTACAAACTCCACTAAAGACAGCGAACCCCTCGTACTGCTTCGCTCAAACAAGGGGGAAGCCGGGGTATCTGGCCAATTGCTTCATAATAAATCGGCTGTCCTTTTACACATTGGTCGATTAAAAACTTTCTGACTTCCTGATTCATGAGCTGATAATTTTTTTCAGTTTGTCAGTTATGAAATATCCGCCTGTTTGGGCTGCTGTTCCTTTGAATTCAATGAAACCGACTTCCTTTAGCTGTTCAATGTACCTTTCCATTGTTCTCCCACTCCCTAGTTTGGTAATCCCTTTGTAATCGGGTGTTCGTTTACCTTCATTACTAACTATGGCTTTAAGAAGAACAGAAAGTTTACGCTTAGTCGCTTTAGTAGCTCCGTCAATAGCTCCGTCAATAGCTCCGTCAAGCTTAGTAGTAAGTGTATCGTTACTTGCTCCGCCATTTGCTCCGTCAGTAGCTCCGCCAAGTTTTACATTAAGAGGAAATGATAGCTTAACACTACTTTCAGACGTTGTCCATTTTGGTGCTTTAAGACCAGCAGTCTTGCAAGCATCCATTATCTTGATAGTTCCTCTGCCAATTTTCTCAATGTAACCTCTTAGGAACGCCATGTGAGCAATGTCTGGGTTAACAGGAAGCGACAAATGACTCTTTTTAAGCTCTGCAGCTTTCAATGGTGACTTGCCGGAATTGAAGATTTCAATTTTATCACTGTAAATAATGACCGACATGGATGCCGATGGCACACTGTAATCACGATGCACCAGGGCATTCATCACACCCTCTCGGAGTGCTGACATTGGCACTACATACTCATCTTGACGCTCCCATTCCTTTTCACTGAATTTCCTGGAAGTGCGCAGATGCTTTTCAAAGAAATCTTGCACGGCCGTAATATTTTTGAAAAGATTTCCATCGAGTAGTTTGTCATCCACAAATTCATTAGCTGTTTTTCCTTTTTCCAAAAAAGCGACCCGAACACGTGCTTGTGGTATAAACCGAGCTGGATTTTTAGCAAACAGTACTAAAGCAGCATTGGTGAAATGTCCATTCTGGAATAGTCCAAAATGGGTTAAAAAGTCAATGGGGTTTCCTTTGCTTTCATCCAGCTTGCTTTCGTTGATAGAGCGAGTAATAGTCGTTTGAATTTCATGAATGTCCAAATCTTCCAATTCTACACCCAAAGCAATCTGACGTTCCCAATGCAATTCAGTTTTCTGACGATTGTGGATTAGATCTGAAATCTCCTGTGATGTGGCCTTTACTGTGCTTTGACCTCTACGGAAATAGATGCTGCCGTCAAATATGTAGGGCTGCTTGGAGCCGGCCCACACTTTCACCAAAATGACCTGTTTGCTGCCTACCTGTTCTAAAGAAACCATAACCGGTGCTTCCGGAATAATGGCCGTGTTCAGATATTCGGTGAGTTCTTTCTCCCATCTTTCTGCATCGTTAATACCGACTACTTTATTATCATCAGAAACGCCAACAAGCACCTGACCACCTTCATGATTAAGAAAGGCACAAATACTCTTGCCAATGGCATCTTTGCGAATAACCTGTTTAAACTCAAGCTGCTCGCCTTCTCCTTGTTTCAGTAAGCTTTTTATGAGTTGTTCGCTATTCATTGTTATTCATTTTATTTATTTCATCAATACGTCTACCCATATCGCTGAACTGTGTCCTTAAAAAATCAAAGGTTTCAGTAGTCTTGAAAAAAGGATGTGCCCAATGAGACCTTCTTTTATCAGAATCCAAGTGATTTTGTATGGCTTCATTGTACATATCGACCACTTTAATACTGTCCAAAACAGAAGTTCTTTGTATTTCAAACTCGTTTCTACTCCCATCTTCATCAAACATGAACTGCTTCATTAGCTGCCTTGTGTATTCGATGAAATGATGCGAAATGAACCATCTTGGTTTATCCAATTCGATGGCCTTTGAAAATTCCTTGTGCGTAATACCTGATCCATATCTTGGAAAAATGATGCCTAGAAACAAATCGCAATCTTCCACAGCCTGGAGACAAGCCTCCTCATTAGAAACTCCAATAGGGACATAAACAGTACCGTTTTTTGACATCACCACATCATAGCAATAGCCTTTTAAAATGGCATGTATCTGGTCTAAATCACTTTCTGAACCATACACTGTCGAGGAAACCATTATTTTAAGTGGATCATCTGGCATTGCTTACATTTTTGTTCATTCATTCTCTTTTATTTCAGTCGAGCGTTGGCAAAAAAAAGCTCTTCTGGTTTTTCAGTCTTTGCCTGTGTGTCGGCAAAAACCAAATGTGCTGTTTGTGCGGTGGCTCTTTTCAGCATAGCATAACGGTCACTTGCAAGCTGTGGAAATGCTACATTTGCC
>NZ_LGIA01000219.1 GCF_001270965.1 Sunxiuqinia dokdonensis
GCGTGGAGCGAAGCGGAACACCCGGGGCGACTCTTGCCGTGGGGTGCAAACCGGCTCCGGAGTGAAGCCAAGTGAACAAGCGACTGGTTTCGCAGGCGCAGCCAGGCGAATAAAGGAAGCGGCTGAGCGAGGCTGAGCGACGGTGCCGGGGCACAGGGGGAACCTTGAAAAAAGCGGTCATACGGCTTCAAAAGTGATGGATCAAAGCTGACAGAACAGGCAAGTGTAGCACGGAAATGGAATGGACGGACTTCTCTTGCCGTGCGGTGCAACCCGGCTTCGGAGTGAAGCCAAGTGAAAAAGCGACTGGTTTCGCAGGTGCAGCCAGTCGAATAAAGGAAGTGGTTTCGTGAGGCTGAGCGATGGTGCCGGGGCACGGGACAATCAAAAAATATCAGGGGCAGTATTCCGAAATGGTGCTGCCGGTTTTCAATTGGTGAATGGCTGCTGCCAGCTTTCGACAGATCCCAGTGAGCAAGGTCTCGCCAAGTTAATCGGCTAACTCTCCTGAATAGTTGTTCTCAACGGCCGGCTTACCCCTCCGGTCATATTTATTTTCCCAGCGATTCATTAGAAGAAGTCACCGAGTAGCCAGACGAACTCAGCTACCCTCTAGACGATGTTGCCAAACAGCCGGACGATCTCAGCTACCCTCCAGATGATGTCGTCGAACAGCTAGACGAACCCGGCGGGTCGTCAGACGATGTCGCCAACTTTCAAGGAGTCAGTCGCAAAGAGCCAGATGAACTCGCCGACCCTCCAGATGAAGTCAGCGAGGTGCCAGACGAGGTTGGCGGGGCGCCAGATCAAAGATGGGACGCGGGAATTTTGGGGAAATGATATGAATTAGAAAATAGATCATGTGTTCATCAACAAAAATCTTTATCTTGGGGATTGAAAAAATAAGGCCTTGAGAATGCCAAAACTGTAGAACTATGCAGGACCACGATTCCTGAGTTGTCAGGGATTGGATTGCATAGAATCGGTGTAAATCCGGATAAGCAGTCTTTTTTCTAATGTCAATACGCACCGTTCAATAAGGTTCGAAAAAAGAATATGAAAACACATAATATTATGTCATCAATTATCAAAGTGATCGGAGTTGGAGGAGGAGGCGGGAATGCCGTGAATCATATGTATAAAAAGGGGATTAAAGGTGTCGATTTCGCTATTTGCAATACTGATTCTCAATCTTTATCGAACAGTATTATACCGGAAAAAATTCAGTTAGGGAAATCCCTTACAGAGGGTCGAGGTAGTGGTAATAAGCCCTCAGTCGGCTATGATGCAGCAATAGAAAACATTAATGACATCAAGAGTCTATTTAGCAGTAATCCAAAGATGGTAATGATTATTGCTGGCATGGGTGGTGGAACAGGGACTGGAGCTGCACCTGTAATTGCCAGAACAGCCTATGAAATGGGAATTTTGACTGTTGCTATTGTTACCATTCCTTTTAAAAATGAAGGTCAACGTCGAATAAAGCAAGCTTTGGAGGGGGTGGCTGAAATTGAAAAATATGTTGACTCTTTATTGGTAATCGACAATGAAAAACTCCGCGAAATGTATGGTGAGTTTAGAATTTCTGAAGCGTTTTCAAGCGCGGATGATATCTTAGCAACTACGGCTAAAGGCATTGCAGAAACTATTACGGTACAAGACTATATTAATATTGATTTTGCTGATGTGGAAGCAATAATGAGACGGAGTGGTGTTGCAATCATGGGCACGGCTTTGGGAGTCGGACAAAATAGAGCATTGAATGCAACAAAGGAAGCATTGAGGTCGCCGCTACTCAACAATAATAAGCTAAAAGGTGCGCAAAATATTCTATTAAACATTACTTCAGGTGATGAAGTAACGATGGAAGAAATTGGGCAAATTACAGATTACGTCCAGAATTCGGCTGGCAAGGATGTTGACCTGATTTGGGGTAATGGAAATGACACAAGCCTTGACAGTAAGATCAGAATAACGATAATAGCAACTGGTTTTACATCGAATTATTCAATCAATGAGAAAAGTTATCTTGATGCAGAAGGCATTATTAAGCAACAATTCAAACAAGATGATAAATATCTATCACTGTTCTTTATTGATGATGAGTATTCGCCCAATGAAATTGCAGAAATTGTTTCGCTATTATCAGATTTATATAAAGAGATTGGTGGTGATGAGTTAGTTATAAAAGGCACCAACATATACGAGAAGTCTAAAGCATTAGAACCAAAACTAATTTAGCCCAATATTATGTCAGAACCCCAAAATCGACTTACAAAAGTTTCGTTATCAGGAGCTGACCCAATACTTTGGGAAAAGTTACAGTCTAAATTATTAGTAATTCTTGATAAATCGTTAGAGACGATAATAAATTATGATACAGGTGCTACAATTAAAGATGAAGCCCGTGAATTTACCTCCGCAATGATTCATTTTGGCAAAGAAAAGTTAAAAAAAGCAAGTATCGAAAATGAAAAATTAAATGCAGAAATTGAAGAAATATATACAAAGATAAAAAAGGAAAAGGCTGAAACGAGAAAAATTAATGCTGTTGCAGACAAAATAAATCTTGAGAATCAACTCAGAGCAATTCGAATTTCACTAGGGAGTGCAAAAGCACTTATGATTGGAAGTGAAGATAATGAAGACATCTTATTCATTAAAAGAATAGATGCATTCTTAGATGTAATAAATGAGATTAAATACTCAGATGAAGCTTAAAAACTTTTTTTGACCTTATGCATCATCCCCTCTCTGAAATATCCAAAAACCTGTGGCTCCTGGATCAGATTTACGAAATGAGCCAACAACCTTGCACCGATTCGGCACAAATAAGAGGAGCATTTTGATAAAAACAATGTGATTACGAAATAGCCTAAATATATGAAATTTGCACTAG
>NZ_LGIA01000220.1 GCF_001270965.1 Sunxiuqinia dokdonensis
GGAAATATCAAACTATAAAACTGGCGTATTTATGGCAATGGAAATAAATCAGACTTTGCAACAGCTCCGACAGAATAAAGGATTTAAAGGATTTTTATACAGTTTCGCGGGCTTTCTGATCGTGGGAATCGTTGTAATTCTGACAACCAATCACGGTGACGTGGTCTTGTTTTTCAATCGTTATTCCGGTGAAAAATGGGATGGCCTGATGCAATTTTTAACTGATTTGGGCTTGGGAACGGTGGTGGCTGGCGTGATGGCGGCTTTGTTGTTTTGGAAAGTCCGCTTTGGCTTCACCGGCTTGCTGAGTCTTGGGTTTGTAGCAATTTTCACGAATTTGGGTAAAAAAGTTTTGTTTGATGACCGTGCCCGGCCGTTCAATTATTTTTATTACGACGATTTTCACCGGTTTATCTACACAGCCGAGTTGAATTACCATTACAGCTTCCCGTCGGGGCATTCCATGACGATTTTTGCGGCGATGAGTCTTTTCGCCGTGCTGGCCGGCAAACAATGGGCTGGTGTTGTTTTTTTTATTGCCGCTCTGGTCATCGGTTTTACCCGGATTTACTTGCTCCAGCACTTCTTTTTGGACGTTTACGTCGGTTCCGTTCTGGGTGTCCTCTCAACCATTTTGGCCTTAATTTTTGTCCACGGCATTTTCCGCCTGGACCGATTTTCGTGGTTCGAAAAGCCGGTTTATCGCATTCGTTTCAACCGATAACGGCTTGGGATTAAGTCTCCGAAATATTGACCGATGAGTTGATCGTTTGGGTCAACTGCTCGATGACGCGGTTTCCGAGTGCCGTTTTTCGGTCAATGTGGTTGAGAATTTCCCGGACGAAATCATTGCTTTCAAATTTTCCACGTACATTTTCAAAATCCAGCTGTTTGGTTTTTTGGCTACCATCGATACCGAAACCAGTCATTGATTCGAGCCGGAATTCTTTTTTTGCATCCAAATAGAGCATCTTGTCAATCTCGACAACACTTTGCTGCCATTCTCTGATGATTTGAATAATGTCTTCGACTGACATTTCTTCCAGCGATTTGTCGAAATATTTCGCGATAAAATCAACGGTCCAGTTCCACTCGTAGTTGTAGTAGTTGTCGTGAAGGGAGTAAAAAATACTTTCAATTTGATTTAGTTGGCTGATGCTGCCATCTTCAACGCCGTCAAGCAATTCTGATATGGCATGTTTAGGCGCAATCAGTCCGGCCAAATCAATCCAGTTTCCCTTTCCAACGGTTGAGTCTGATCTTAAGCAGCACTGCACGTCGCGCCGGGTTTCGAGGGTACAGGTATTGAGCCTGGTGATGATGGAGTTGCCAATAAATTTCATGATGGCCATGTGGTACAAGTCAATGCCGCGCAGCAGCGAATTTCGCTTGATTTTGGTATTGTTGTAGGAGAAAACCTCGGTTGTTTCGCCCGAGATCCGCTGAATTTCTTTCAGCTTCCGGATGCCTTTAGCCATTTTTTGAATGGTAAACGGGCTGAGCAGGTTGAAATTGACGCAATCCATCTTTTTCGGATCCGTTCGCTTGTCACGTCGGGGCCACTTCAAAACATCACGAATGGTGCCAACACTTTTCAGGTTGATGGCCGGAGCCAACCAACTTTCGTCCTTGTTTTCAATTAAATAGGAAAATGGCATGTCCGAAGTGTCTGAATTTTTGTAATGACGGCCCATGACCATGGTGAAGGCGCCAATTTTTGCCGGCCACAGCAAGTACGAGTCGCTGGTGGTTTTTGAGCCGCGTTCAACAATACCGTGGTGAATTGGACCGAGTTTGTACATGTGGTTGCTTTGGTTCGAGCCACTTCCGGCATTACAAAACGAAAACATGCCGGCAATTAACAGGGTCGATTTGTGGTGCGTGACGGTGTAAGGGCCCGCAAACAAAGCGCAGGCTTCACCGTGAAATCCCTGGCAGTTGGCAAAGAACAGTGAGTTCTCCGCCGAATATTGTGATCCGAGCTTGCAGCCCTGACCGATAAAACATTTGGCAACAATCGCTCCATCGGTGACTTCAGAACCCGAGGAAATGATAAAATCTTTCATGATGATTTCATGTCCCAGTTTTACCGGAGCTGAAGCGTTACTATTGATGGAGCCATTTTCGAGTTTGCTACACCCATCAATCAAGGTGTAGGGGCCGATTTTGACGTTTTTAATTTCGCGGCAGTTGATAATTTGGGAATATTGCCCGACAAGTCCGCGCTCCGATTTTACTTCTTCGGTGTATTGATCGATTAGTTGCTCCAGCCTTTCATTAAAGACCTTTCGATGCTTATAAAACGCAAGCATATAAGCTAAATGCGCGGACAATTGGTTGTAAATGGGCACTTTGCGTCCGCCGGTTTCGTCAAGAACCGAAACCTGGATGCCGTTTCCAAAGTTTGACAAGCCTTCAACGGCCAGCAAATCAGTGTTGTCTATAATTACATGGTCTTCGATATCGTAATTGGCAATGTAGTTTTTCACATGATTGACAAACACGTTGTCGCCGATGGTGCAGTTGTGAAAATGAGCATTAAACAGTCCACATGGCTTTTCAACCTTCCCAAAAAAAGTCATGGTTTCGTTGAGCTGTCCAATCCGGTTTTCGCCAGTAAAGCGACAATTCTCCACACGGGAGGCATCAAATCCTTCGAGCACAAAGATGTTATTCCAATTTTGGGCGTTGTTTTTATTCTGTTCCAGCGTTTGAATTTCGGCTGTTGTTAAGTGGCGGTAACTATCGTTTGACATGGTTGATTCGTTTATAGGGTGATTTGGGCAAGGTAATCAAAATGATCACCTTTGAAAATTTTTTTTAATTGCAGTTTGTTCTTTTCAGCATGTTCTTTTAAAAGATCGGGATCAACGTAGAGCCACGGGAATTTGTTGCCTTTTTTATTCTTATACTCGGTATGAAAAGTCAGTTCACCGTAATACTTTTCAGCTGCCAAATCAATAACGGCCGATCCGTCTTCATCCGTAAATAAAAAAATCAGGTCTGACGAATCAATCAGAATTTGGCCTTTGGGCTCTAGCAGGTTGGCCAGCTTTTGCAGCAACAGATCCAGCCGGCTTAAACTTCCGGCAATTCCGGTTCCGTTCATCAACAGGAGAATAGTATCGTACTTTTCATTTTCAAACTGAAAGAAATCAGCTTGATGCACATCGGCAACTCCCCGGTCCTTCATCACCTGGCAGCATAAGGCAGATCGTTCGAGCGCGGTGACTTCCAGTCCTTTTTGTTGAAGATAAAGGGCATGGCTTCCGGCGCAGGCTCCCACATCCAACGTTCGGCCGTGGGCCAAGTCAAGCGCTTTTTGTTCCAGTGCCGGCATTTGCTTGTAGCCACGAAAAAAGTAGGAGGGAAGCACTTCGTCGGTGTCGAAATCCGTTGAATGGATCAGAATTGGCGAATTGTCACGATGGTAGTGGTAGTTAAATACGCCTTGGGCGATGGGATCTTCTTCCGAAAAAATCATGTGAGTGATGGCTTATTTTAAAAGAGATAATTCGGCTTCAAATTTAAAACAAGTTTCGTGTCTTTCCGAATAAATATAAAAGCCTTCCGATTCGCCACCACCGATAATAAAGATTTTTAAATCGGGATAGTTTTTTGAAATATCCTTGATCTCATCGAGGTTGATGTTTTCTTTTTGCAACCAAATGGAAGTACTAAACTCACCAAGTCGCAATCTTTTCCCCGCCAGATCAGCGTGCTTGAAAAGCTCAATGGATTTATGGTAGTTTATTTGTTTAAAATTGACCATCATTTTGATTCGGTTGAGGAAAACAATTTACGACATTTTCCTTTTTTTTGGCCAAGAGTTGCTGAGTTTTTATAAACAATTTTGTGGCCTTGCTCGTAAGGTGCTGTCTGTTAAAGTAAAACGCCGGTCAAAGCCGGCGTTTTACTTTAATCTATATTTTTCTAAAATCGGAAGCCCAAGGTCATGATTAACTGGTCTTTGGTAATTTCAAAGTTGGCTAAATCCGAACCGTTGTAAACTTCGGCATAGTTCTTATCAATCGCGTGCTTGTAGGCTACATCAAAGAAAAAGCCCCCCTGGCGAAATCCTAGTCCGCCAGAGATAGCAGATGAAACGGCATCGCTGGTGTCCATTGTGGAGCTTTGGAAATTTTCATTCATCGGGCTGGGGTAGTGTTCGTATCCGGCCCTTAAACTTAATTCATTTGATAAGCGATACTCAGCACCAACATGTAGGTTGCCAACTGCTTTATATGCATTTTCGATTACCTGATTTTCATCGAAGAAATCGTAACCATTGCCGCCATCGTCTAATTTGATGGTTGAATAGTCGACGTATTCATAATCCAGACTGATGATGGCCGATTTGCCAATGACATAGGCTGCACTAAAAACTGCTTTCATGGGGGTGGTTAAATCGTAATCGTAATCACCCAGTGGCGAAAGCGCTGAGTATTCTCCATCCCCAAAATTTAGCGACGAATACATCGAATTATCAAAGCTGTCATGCAAGCGATAAAATGTAGGGGTATGAACAGCCACACCAAAACGCAAGGCATCAGTGGGCTTATAGATTGCACCTAGTTTTACATTGAACCCAGTTCCGGTTGTGTGTAAGTAAGTGTTGAAGGTGTAATCATTAAAGATAGGAGCATTATCATCTGGGTCGCTTTCAAAAAGACTGGTTGTTTCTTTGAAATCAACATTATGAATTCCAACTGTAGCTCCGAGGTAAAACCGGTGATTGAAGTTCGCTGCCATGGAGATCAAAAACTCGTCGATGTTTCCTTTTTGTGAATAAGATTTTCGCTGATGATGTTCATAGTTTGTTAAATCATCGGTGTAGGGAAACTTTTGCATATCATGTCTATAAAGCCCTTCTGAATCATCTTCTGTGTAAATCAACTCTGTATCCACAGCTAAGCGTTCATAGTATGAACTAAGTTGATTGACATTTAGACCGTCAGCATTCAGGACAAACTCATCTAACATGGAGGATGTGGCATCCCTGGCTTCCATCATGCGTTTCATGTTGAAATTATTCAGACGGTTGTAGCCCACTCCAAAGCTTAGGCCAACCATCGAACCATTTTGGGTGCCATTATCATTGAAGTTGGTCACGTAGCCCACATTGGGCAAACCGATGGTGTATTTCGATTCGTTGGTGGTTTGTCCCAGGTAGTTAATATCAACCGACGTTTTTCCGAACGAGGGGGTGATTACAAATTCGCTACTGCGGTATATTCCCAGGCCTGCCGGGTTAATGCTGGCCGAGGTAAAATCGCCGCCCAAAGCGCCAAAGGCATTTCCCATGGCGGCTGAGCGGGCTGTTCCCTGTATTCGATAGTCGGAGTAGCGTAAGCCGTCAACTAAGTTTTGTCCAATGGCAGTTGTGCTCATCAAGAGCATAGCAACCAGTATGTGTTGAATTTTTTTCATGGCTGAATCAAATTTAATGAACAATGCTATTCGATTTTTAAGTCCTTTAATCTATTAACGTCGGCCGCTGCCACTTGAACCACTGCTCCGGCTGCTGCCGCTACTGCTTGAGCCACTTGAACCGCTTGAACGACTTGGGCTGCTGAAGCTTCCACTACTGCGTGTCGGGCTGCTGGTTGAGCGGTAGCTGCTGTTATTCGAATTGGTGCTTCTGCTCGGTGCAGCCTGGTAGGTTGACCGGGTCGACGTGCTTGATCCTTTGCTGTAAGACGAGTTTGACCGATAGGTTTTTTGATAACTGCTTGAACTACTCCTTGGTGTAACTGCTCTTGAACTGCTACTGGTGCTTGGTTTGCTGTACGTAGAAGTTCGCGGTGTCACGTAGTTCTTGCTGTTATAGCTTGACCGGGTTACGGTTCTGGGCTTACTATAGCTTGGCGTATATTCTCTTCGCTGCGTTGTGGTCGTTGTTTGCGGCTGGTAAGTGCGCTGGTTTGTTGTTGCGCTTTTTCCCGTGTTGCTTGAAGATCCGTCGGTCGAAATACTTCTCCGGCCTGAAGAGCTAACTTCTCCGGAAGTGTCTACTCTTCGCTTTTCAACAATCGTTGCACTTTTTGTCGTTCCACCTTCGGTGGTGCGTCTTCCGCTATTGCTAACTGTTGTCGATGTTGTTCTGCGTGAACTACCTAGGTCTTGGCTTGATGTACTTTTTAGCCTGGAACTACCGCTTGTTGAAAGGCGGCCAACAGATCCCGAACCTCCGCTACTTGCATAATTGCTATACGATGAGCGACGATGTCCGTACTCATACCGGTCAGAATCATAGTAGTGATGATGGTGTCCCCAATAGTTGTTATACCCATAGTAGTATGGATATCCCCAGGAATAGTAGGGGCTATACCAACTGTACCCGAAAGAGTAATATGGGCTGTACCAGCCTGCACCCCACGGGCTGTAATAGCTGTAGTAGCTTCCGTAATACCATGGATCGTAGTAAAAAGGATCGTAGTAAAACGGATCCCACATAAACCTGCTGGAGTAATAAGAACCATAGAAATACGGACGGTGGAAACGATTGATACGGTAGGTATAATCGATTTCATCGGCATCGTAGTAGTTATTGATCACATAATCAATATCACCGTCATTTTCATAAATGGTAGTATCCGATCCCATCAGCTCCATATTTCCCATATCGTATATGAGTTCATCAGCGTAAGGATCGTCACTTTCGAACACGTGATTTTTCAAGGTTTGTGAACCATCTGCATTCTCTTCCATCTCCGTAATCACTTGTTGTCTTGAAACGATCTGTGATCTGCTTTCGTTGGTTGCGGGTTCTTCAACAATGGCGGGAGGAGGAATATCTCCGGGCGTAAAATAGATGTCATCGTACCTGTCGGTTACGTAAGTCCCGGTGGTACAAGCACCAAGTAACAGTGCTAATGCCGAGATAAGTGTAACTTTTGCTTTCATAACTAGACCTCCTGTATCTTTAAAAATAAATCATTTACTTTGTAGCTTCAAAAATCAATACAAAAGAAGCAAATACCATACCAAAACAAAAGATATGGCTAAAGAATTAACTTCAAGAAGTGAAAATTATTCTCAGTGGTACAACGACTTGGTTGTAAAAGCAGATTTGGCTGAAAATTCGGCGGTTCGCGGCTGCATGGTCATCAAGCCATACGGCTACGCTATTTGGGAAAAAATGCAGGCTGAACTGGACCGGATGTTTAAGGAAACCGGCCACGTCAATGCGTACTTCCCTTTGTTCATACCCAAATCTTTTTTTAGTAAAGAAGCTGCTCATGTTGAAGGCTTCGCCAAAGAGTGTGCCGTAGTTACGCATTATCGGTTAAAAAATGATCCGAATGGCAAAGGCATCGTCGTTGATCCGGATGCCAAGCTGGAGGAAGAGCTGATTGTTCGGCCAACTTCGGAGACCATCATTTGGAACACCTACAAAAACTGGATCCAGTCGTACCGCGATTTACCCATACTTTGTAACCAGTGGGCCAACGTGGTTCGTTGGGAAATGCGCACCCGCTTGTTTTTGCGCACCGCCGAATTCTTGTGGCAGGAAGGCCATACGGCTCATGCCACCAAACAGGAAGCATTGGAGGAGACCGAGCGCATGGTAAATGTTTATGCCGAATTTGCTGAAAGTTTCATGGCACTTCCGGTGATTAAGGGAGCCAAATCAGAAAATGAACGCTTTGCAGGCGCCTTGGAAACCTATACCATCGAAGCACTGATGCAGGACGGTAAAGCGCTCCAGTCGGGCACTTCGCACTTTTTGGGGCAAAACTTTGCAAAAGCATTTGATGTGAAGTTTGCCAACCGCGACGGGAAGGATGAGTATGTTTGGGCAACCAGCTGGGGCGTTTCAACCCGGTTGATGGGGGCGCTGGTTATGGCTCATTCCGATGACAATGGCTTGGTGTTGCCGCCAAAACTGGCTCCGTTCCAGGTGGTCATTGTTCCTATTTACCGAAAAGAAGAACAACTGGCTGAAATCAGTTCTAAGGTGGATGAAGTGGTGGCCAAGCTGAAAGCCAAAGGAATCACCGTCAAATACGATAATCTGGATACGAAAAAGCCAGGTTGGAAATTTGCCGAGTACGAATTGAAAGGTGTTCCCGTCCGTTTGGCCATCGGGCCGCGCGATTTAGAAAACGGAACGGTTGAAGTGGCGCGTCGCGATACCCTGACCAAAGAAGTGGTTGAGCTGGAGAGTATAGACCAGTACGTCGCTGATTTGCTAGAAGATATTCAACAAAATATCTATAAAAAAGCACTCGATTACCGTACCGAACACACCACGCCGGTTGACACTTACGAGGAGTTGAAAGAGGTGCTGAATACCAAAGGAGGCTTTGTCCTGGCTCATTGGGATGGTACCGCAGAGACGGAACAGAAAATCAAGGAAGAAACGAAAGCGACCATTCGCTGCATACCGTTTGACGGGATGAAAGAGGAAGGAAAGTGCATTTACTCAGGAAAACCTTCGTCGCAACGTGTATTATTTGCCCTGGCTTATTAGCTTTTTAACAAATCATGATAAAAGAAAGCAGTCATTCTTGGCTGCTTTTCTTATTTTTAGGGAAAATCTTAGCGAATGACAAAAGTGACGGATACCAATCACAACTACGAGCTGATCGTAGCCAAGTCGAATGTGAAGCAACAAGCCCACGCTAACACGCTGGCATCGTTTAATCTGCTGAAAGAAGTGCTGAAAGAGCTGGTTGAAGAGTTTCGTGCCGCCCTCGACGGCAAAGTTTCTGTGGAAGTGATGCCGGTTTATATTGAAAAAGGGCCTTTTGAAGCCGAGTTTAAACTGGCGGGCGACCTGCTGGTATTCAGCATGCACTCCAACGTCTTTGTTTTCAATCGTGAACACCCGATTTGGAAGATCGATTACGTGAAGGAGCAGCCGCTGAATTCCTATTGCGGCATCATTCACATCTATAATTTTTTGTCCGACTCGTTTAAGTACAACCGGCTGCAAGACTTGGGCTACCTGATTGCAAGGGTTTTTATCAACCAGGAAAATCATTTTTTTGTTGAAGGGAAACGGCAGTCGGGCGAGTTGGTGAAAGATTTTGGCAGCGATGTGGTGACCAAAGATATTTTCAGGCAAATTCTGAAAACAGCCATTAAGTACGCGGTTGATTTCGACCTTTTGGTGCCGCCGTACGACCAGGTGAAAATAGCCTCGGTGGAGCAGATGAAAGATGAAATCAGCCATTCAAAAATAATAACCGGCAAACGTGTTGGTTTTAAGTTTAACTCTGATGATATTTAACGATATGGAAAAAGTTTTTGACCGATTTATTCGATATGCCAAAGTGCATACAACATCCGATCCCAATAGTACGAGCTTTCCGAGTACCGACCGCCAGCTTGATTTTGCTGACCAGTTGGTTGCGGAGCTCAAGGAAATAGGCATGCAGGAGGTGGAGAAAGATGACAAGGGTTACGTCATGGCAACCCTTCCTTCCAATATTGACAAGGATTGCCCGGTGGTTGGCTTTGTCGCTCACATGGATACCAGTCCCGATTTTTCTGGCGAAAATGTTAATCCGCAGGTTGTGAAGTATCAGGGAGGCGATATTCAGCTGAGTGAGAAAGTTGTCTTGTCGCCGGAACAGTTTCCCGAGCTGGAAAAATATGTTGGACAAGAGTTGATTACGACCGACGGAACCACGCTGCTTGGAGCCGACGATAAAGCTGGTTTGGCCGAGATTATGACTGCCATGGATTACCTGCTAGAAAACCCGGAAGTGAAACATGGAAAAGTGCGTGTTTGCTTTACGCCCGATGAGGAAATTGGCAAGGGGGCCGATCATTTTGATGTGGAAAAATTCGGTGCCAAATTCGCTTACACGCTCGATGGCGGGGAGATTGGAGAACTGGAATATGAAAATTTCAATGCTGCTATGGCAACGGTAACCATCAAGGGGCGCAGTGTGCATCCCGGTACGGCCAAAAACAAAATGATCAATGCCATTGAGGTGGGCACGCGTTTTATGGCCATGTTGCCGGTTAATGAACGACCGGAGTTTACCGAAAAGCGCGAGGGCTTTTTCCATTGCGTGTCGTTTCAGGGCGGTGTCGATAAAACCACGCTGGTGCTCATCATTCGTGACCACGATATGAATCTGTTTGAAAAAAGAAAATCATTGGTTACACAAGCCTGCACCTTTCTGAATGAAACCTACGGACAAGGGACTGTTGAATTGGAAATGGTTGACCAGTACTACAACATGCGCGAAAAAGTGGAGCCTGTCAAGTATGTGGTCGATTTGGCCGAAGAGGCCATGCATGAGCTGGGAATCAGTCCAAAAATCAAACCCATTCGCGGGGGAACGGATGGCTCGCGCTTGTCGTATATGGGTTTGCCATGCCCGAATATTTTTGCTGGCGGACATAATTTCCACGGACCTTTCGAGTACGTGCCAACCAAATCGATGAACAAAGCGGTTGAAGTGGTGATTCGCATCTGCGAAAAGGTCGTTAAGTTGGGCGATGCTTCCTGAACTGAAAAACTATATTGCCAGCGAGTCGTTGTTTTCGACCGACGACCGCTTGGTATTGGCCGTCAGTGGTGGCTGCGACTCGATGGTCATGCTCGAGCTGTTCCGGCAGCTGGAGTATGACTTTGTGGTTGCGCACTGCAACTTTAAACTGCGTGGAGCCGAATCGGATGGCGATGAGGTTTTTATGCGCGACTACTGCGGCGAGCACGGCATTGAGCTGCATGTAAAAACTTTCGAGACACGCGAGTTTGCCTTACAGGAAGGTATTTCCATTGAAATGGCTGCCCGCGAGTTGCGCTACCAGTGGTTTTATAATTTGCTCGATTCACTAGCCTACAATTACCTGTTAACAGCTCACCACCAGGACGATTTGGTCGAAACCATGCTCATTAACCTGAGCCGTGGAACAGGAATTCGTGGCTTGAGCGGCATCCATCCCAAGCGCGAACGTTTGGTCAGGCCCCTGTTGTTTGCATCACGAGAACAGCTTTGGTCACATGCAAATGCCGAAAAGGTTCCATTTCGAAATGATTCATCCAACCACGAAATTGTCCATCAACGCAATCTGATTCGCCATAAAATTCTGCCATTATTCGAAGAAATTAACCCGGCTTTTAAAGCGAATGCTGCTAAAACCGCGGCCATATTGAAAGAAACAGAACAGCTGTATCAGGCAAAAGTAGAGGAGGAGCACGCGCGGTTTGTTAGTCGTGATGGCAATAGTCTGAAGCTGGATTTGGCGTATTTGCAGCAGTCTCCTTTTGCCGAAACCCTGCTGTTTGAAGTGCTTCATCCCTTTGGGTTCAATGCCGGTCAGGTGAAGGAAATTGGACTGGCCCTGTCGTCTGAGGCGGGAAAGGCGTTTTATTCGGAAACGCACCGACTCGTAAAAGATCGGGATGTTTTTATTCTGACACCGAAATCAACCGGACAGCTCAATCGATTTTATATTGAAGCCGATTGCCTGGAGATGACCGAACCTTTCGATCTTCAACTTGAAAGATTACCCTGTAACAAGCAATTTCGCTTTTCAAAAAGCACAACAATAGCCGATTTGGATGTTGATTTGCTCGAATTTCCGCTCGTGCTCAAAAAGTGGGAGCAGGGCGAATATTTTCAACCGCTGGGCATGAGTGGATTTAAGAAGTTGAGCGACTTCTTTGTGGATGAGAAATTCTCGATTCCCGAAAAGGAAAACTGCTGGATTTTATACAGTGCTGGAAAAGTCGTCTGGATCGTTGGCCATCGGATTGACAACCGTTTCAAAATAACCGACAATACCCAAAACGTTTTGCGGATCACCATTGCCGAATAATTGTCCTTTGCAACGGAAGTAGAGGTGGTAGCTTGCTTGTTTACGATCTCAAAAAGAAGCAAAATCTGAAAACAAGTTAATTTAACCGCCCCCATTCCGATAGATCGAAAATTCCTTTTGTGAAAAAGAAGGAGTGGACAGGGCTTGGTGATGCTCAACCTGAAGGCCCTCGGCAGGAGCTGCGCCTACCCCAAATTCTCCACCATTTTTTATGAGCCTGTCCTGCTTTCTCCAGGATGGAGTGGCTGATTGTTTTATTAGATTTCTTCCTGAAAATCCCAATAAATGGGGATTGTGGCATCCGCTGGCGCCAACTACTTTCGCAAGCATAAAATTTACCTCACAGTTAATGATATTCGACATGAAAAAAAGTTTATTACTTGTTTCGATGCTGATTGGGATTTCAGTATACTTTGTGAATGGACAAAATACGGCCGAAAAATTATTGGATGCTGAAGACAAATTGAGCATTGGCGGTTATGCTCAAATCGATTATAATCAACCCTTATCGTCTGATGTTCATCAGAATGGAAAAATGGACATCCATCGTTTGGTCATGATGTTTGCCTATCGCTTTAACGAGCGGACGCAGTTTGTGACCGAAATAGAATATGAGCATGTTTCAGAAGTTTACGTCGAGCAGGCTTTCTTGAATTACCGGATCAACAACTGGTTGAATTTTCGTGGTGGTTTATTGCTGATTCCGATGGGTATTGTGAACGAGTACCATGAACCGGCTACTTACAACGGGGTTGAGCGTCCGAACCTGGATAGCAGGATTGTACCAACCACCTGGCGCGAAATTGGAGCCGGATTTACGGGAACTTTTCAGCAACTGGATTTGAAATACCAGCTTTATCTGGTGAATGGCTTCAAAAGTTACGATGGTGGCGGAAAACTTAGCGGTGGCAATGCCTTGAGAGGCGGACGCCAGAAAGGTGCGGAATCGATTTTGACGCATCCGAACCTGTCAACCAAATTCGACTACTATGGCATTCCCGGACTGAGACTCGGGCTAAGTGCTTATACTGGCAAAACCCAAACCAGCCTGTACAACGGAATTCCGAAAGATGATCAGGCGTTGGAGGCCATGGCGGATTCGTCGGTTATTGGCTTGAACATGTTGGGCCTCGACGCCCGCTATTCGACCAATGGATGGGTATTTCGCGGACAGCTGAACTATGCGTCACTGAATAATACCGACGAGTACAATGCCTTTGCCGGCAAAGACTTGGGAAGCCAGCTGTTCGGTTATTACGTGGAGGCCGGTTACGATTTGCTGAACAAGCAAAGTACGGAGCAGAAACTGGTTCCTTTTGTACGCTACGAAAAACACAATACACACCAAAAAGTGGATGGCATAGCCAAGAATTTGGCTTACGACCGCACAGATATTACTGCCGGTATTGGTTGGTGGATGGCTGCGGGTGCTGTGTTGAAAGCCGACTTGCAGTGGTTTGGCAATGAAGCGACCGATGATTATACGAAACAATTGAACCTGGGAATTGGAATATGGTTTTGAGAAAAATTTTCATAGCTGTAGCTTGCCTGCTGTTGATTTCAACGGGGCAAGCTCAACTTTTTGGAGCCGGTGCTGAAGATGCCGCCTCCAAAAGGTTGATTAAGTTATTGTCGAAGGAGTTGGATGCCGACCGCTCGGAATTTGCGCTTGAGAAGTTGGACGAGCATTGCCTGCAGAGTGAATTGATCGAAGATGTTTCGCGCGTTTACCGCGATCAGAAAGCCAGCGGCTTTGTAGTTTCAGCCAAAGGAAAAGGGCGGAACGATCATTTCAACTACCTGATTTATTTTAATGAAGACCGCGAAGTGGAGCTGGTGAAAGTGATCAGCTATTATTCTGACCACGGCGGCGAAATTGCTTCCAAACGCTGGTTGCAGCAGTTTGTGGGCTACGATGGCGGAGAGCTCGACTATGGCGACGAAGTGCAGGCTATTTCCGGCGCCACCCTGTCGGCCGGATCGATTGTTGTCGGCATTCGCGAGATCACCATCTTGCTGCAGGATTGTAATTTATAGGCCAAGTTTCTTCCCCAATGCACGATTTTTAGTAGTGCCCCGACAGGAATCACTTTTCCCCCGGCTCTTTTACGCGTCCATTGGCATCCCTCGCCTGTCCATCGCCAAAATTTCTGTCGCAATTGGCCCTGAAGATCCTTCCCTAAGCCAAATTTTTGCATCAACTGGCCAAACGCAGCCGCCCATTGGCCAAATTTTTGAAATAATTGGCTACCCAAAGCCTCCAACTGGCCAAATTTTTGAAAAAATTGGATATACTGAGCCTCCCATTGGCTAAATCTTTTCTAAATTTATCAGCAGTTTATCTGAACAAAGAATAAACGCTAAGAACGTTGATGATTATTCAAGGAAATTTAGAATTTATGAAGAAATTCATAACAGTAATCTTATTTGCAATCCCTTCGTTAACATTATTTGGAACAGCTCAAATTCCTGATATATTGATCTTCAATGGCGATACGCTCTCTTTGTACACCTGTCCGTTGAATTCATACCCAGATCGAAATTTAATTAATCCCAAAGAATTGTTTGGCAGTACAGGTTGTTTTCACACAGCGTGCTGGAGAAACTATGTTGCGACATGGGAATTTATTGATGATCAATTGTACCTAACAGAAATTCGGAATGCTTGTTATCCTACAAAAATGAGGAACGTTTCCGTATCCTATAAGTCTGGAGTGGAAAATGATGATATTGGCAGAGAGTATGCGGATTTGAAAGAATTGTTTCCTGGACGATTTCACAATGGCCGGGTAAAAGCTGATTGGGTAAGCGGTAAATTATATTCGCCTCAAGGACGTTTATTGTTTTATATCCATGACGGATTTCAAAGTATATATCAAACCGAATTGGAATTCACAGTTAATAGTGGCGTATTGATGGAATGTAAAACAATGGATAACTCAAAAACAAAGGAATCAAAATATTTAGAAAACCCAACGCTTCTAAGAGACTACATATACAATAATATTAAACGGGAAAATCTGCCAGACTCTGATACGATTAGAAGACGAGTCTATATCAATATAATTTCATCGGATGAAAACGGTAAGATTGATAGTGTCCACGTGGCACGGGGAGTAAATGAACTTTATGACAATGAAGCAGTTCGGGTTGTTAAGTCAATAGCTGAATGGGAAGTGCTTTACAGACATGGTGAAAAGATAAATCGTTCATATTCTGTTCCTGTAGTTTTTGATTTAACTGATAAATAAACTGATGCAACAATATCATTTACAGAATCGTCCCAATCGGGAGTTAACGCAGGAATCGGAGATGGCCGACATCCTAAAAAATGGAAAGTTTGCCGTTATTGCGATGTGTCGCGAAAACGAGCCCTATGTTGTTACGCTTAGCTACGGCTACGATGTTGAGAAAAAATCACTTTACTTTCATTGTGCACCGCAAGGGTTGAAGCTCGAATTTTTGAGCTGCAATCAAAACGTGTGCGCAACTGTGATCGACGATGGCGGCTATATTCCCGGCGCCTGCGAACATGAATATCAGTCGGTCGTGTTTTGGGGCAACATGCAAATCGTAAGCGATTTGGAAGAGAAGAAGCATGGCATGAGCATCATACTGCATCATTTGGAAGACAACGACTTCGTTGTCAGTGAGAAGATGGTGAAATCCGAAAAATATTATTCGAAAATGGAGCTCCTGAGGCTGGATATTAAACAGATTCACGGAAAAGCAGGGCGATAAAACACTTGTTGGCAACATGACACTCGAAGATTTAGGATATTCTGTTGATCTGGAAAGCTACCGAAAAGAACAAGGGCTCGCGTCGCTTGGAATAGGGCGGGTTATTTCGGAACATAAGGAGCGATACGTGGTAAAAACTGCGGATCACGAATACGACGCAGAGATCATTGGCAGTTTGAGGTTTTTGGCACAGCAAAGGTCCGATTTTCCGGCTGTTGGCGACTGGGTTGCCATGGCTGAATTTGATGACAACAAGGCACTAATTCATGCCGTTCTCCCCAGGAAAACCATGATTGAGCGACAAGCCGTGGGCAAGCAAGGGGAAAAACAGATTATCGCAACAAATATTGACTTCGCTTTTATTGTGCAAGCCGTTGACCGGGATCTTAATATCAACCGGATGGAACGGTATCTGACGATTTGCAACACATCCGGGGTCAACCCGTTAATCATTCTTAACAAAACGGACCTGATAGCTGACCATGAATTAACGGCACTAATTGCAAATGTTCAAAGCAGAATTAGGCAGGTACCTGTTCTGGCGATCAGCAACGAAACCCTTTCCGGAATTGACGTGTTGAAAGCGCAGATGCTGAAAGGCAAGACCTACTGCTTGTTGGGTTCTTCCGGGGTGGGGAAGTCAACGCTTCTGAACAATCTCTCAGGCCGACAAATCATGAAGACGATTGCAATCAGTGCAAGTACTCACAAGGGAAGGCACGCGACGAGCCACCGCGAATTGTTTGTGCTGGACAGTGGTGGGATTTTAATTGATACGCCCGGAATGCGAGAAGTTGGGCTCACCGATGCAGCCACCGGATTGGAAATGACCTTTGAAAACATCGTCCAACTGGCCCGCGATTGCAGATTTAAGGATTGTACTCATACCACAGAAACCGGCTGTGCGATTGTTGCAGCCGTTGAAAACGGTGAAATTGATCAGGCCTCGTACGAAAACTATTTGAAAATGGCACGGGAAAGAGAACATTTTGAATCAACGACCGCTGAAAGACGCATGAAGGACAAGGAATTTGGGAAAATGATTAAAAACTTCAAAAAGAATAGAAAATCAAATAAATACTAAGCAGAACCGAACAGGCTGCTCGCCAATAAACATCATTTCAGTTGAAGAAATCGTGTGGCAGCGAGCTTGACAGTTGCTCTTTTTAGGAACAATTCAGGTCTGTTTGGCTGGCCTTTATTTTTTTATGATGCGAGAAATAATTTTAAATGACAATCAAAAGGTTCCGATCATCGGCTTTGGTACTTACAAGGCGAATGAGCAGGAAGGTATTCAGGCGATTATCGATGCTTTGGCCTGTGGTTATCGCTTAATTGACACTGCAGCGGCCTATGATAATGAAAAAGCGGTGGGGAAAGGAATCAAGGCGAGCGGTATTCCGAGGGAGCAAATTGTGGTGACCACCAAAGTGTGGCGTGAAGTTTTAGGCTACAAGCAAACCAAAGTGGCTTTTGAGAAATCGCTGGCCAGGCTGGGACTGGATTATATCGATCTGTACCTGATTCACTGGCCTGCCAATGCGCGGAATTATAAAAACTGGCAGCAGACCAATGCCGATACCTGGCGGGCCATGGAGGAATTGCAAGCCGAAGGCAAGATCAGGTCGATTGGGGTGAGCAACTTCTGGCAAGAACACCTGGAAGCGCTGTCGCTCACTGCAAATGTCGTTCCGGCAGTGAACCAAATTGAATTCCATCCGGGCTATTGGCAGCCCGAATTGATCGGGTTTTGCCGGCAGCAGGGGATTGCGGTTGAGTCCTGGTCGCCCTTGGCCAGGGGTGGTGTTTTCGGAAATGAAACTTTGGAAAGCATAGCCAATCGGCATGGCCAATCGGTGGCGCAGGTCTGCCTGCGCTGGGTGATTCAGCACGATGTGATTGTGATTCCGAAATCGACTTCGCCGAAAAGAATGGAAGAAAACATCAGCCTGTTCGATTTCGAATTGTCAGACGAAGAGATGAAACAAATCGATGAGCTTCCCGAAATGGGTTTTAGCGGAGAATTGCCAAATATATGGCCGGATCGGGTTTGAAACCCGACAGAAGCACAAGCCTTCCCCATTTGATTTTATGTCGTTCAAATCGGTGGTAAATACCTCGTTTTGTGATTAGCCGGCGGCTTAGTTTTTCTCGCTCAATTCGAGCCAGCGCATCTCCTTTTCGTCCAGCTCGTCAGTCAGCTCGCCAAAGCGATTCGACATTTCGGTGAGTTCTTCGGCGGAGTGTTCGCCTGAGTTTAAAGCAGTTTCCAATGCTGCCTTTTCAGCTTCGAGCTTTTCAATTTCCTTTTCCAACACTTCGAACTCCCGCTTTTCGTTGAAGCTCATTTTATTGGACACCTTGGGCTTGGATTTTTCCTGAACAGCTTTCGGCTTGCTCGTTGTCTCGGCTTTCTTTCGTGCTTCCTCTTCTTCCTCCAACTGGTTGCGATAGATGGTGTAATTCCCCGGGAAATCTCTGATCTCGCCATTTCCGTCAAACACAAACAGGTGGTCAACAATTTTATCCATGAAGTAACGGTCGTGCGACACAATCACCACGCAGCCACCAAAAGCTGCCAGGTAGTCCTCCAGCACATTTAGCGTCATGATGTCGAGATCGTTGGTGGGCTCATCCAGAATCAGGAAGTTGGGATTTCCCATTAGAATGGTACACAAATACAATCGCCGGCGTTCGCCACCACTCAACTTTTCCACCAGGTTGTATTGCGTTTCCGGCGGAAACAGAAAACGGGTGAGCAGTTGACTGGCGGTCATTTTTTGTCCGTCTTCAAACTCAATTACTTCAGCAATATTCTTGATGATATCGATGACTTTTTCGTTTGGTTGAAAGTCGATGCCTTCCTGGCGATAGTAGCCGATGCGGATGGTTTGTCCCCAGTCAATCTGTCCCGAATCGGGTGGTATGGCTCCCGTAATTACATTCAGAAAGGTTGATTTACCGGTTCCGTTTTTGCCTACGATGCCGACTTTCTCGAAACGCGAAAATTGGTAGCTGAAATCGGTGATCAAAAGCAAATTGTCGTAGCCTTTGAAAATGTGTTTCAGCTCCAGTATTTTTTTGCCCATGCGCGACGAGGCCATGTTCAGTTCCAGCTTGTCGTCCTGACGGCTTTGGCTGGCCCTTTCCTTCAAATCGTAAAACTGATCAACCCGGTATTTGGCTTTATGGCTCCGGGCTTTGGGCATGCGGCGCATCCATTCCTGCTCGGTGCGCAGCAGGTTTTTGGCCTTTTCGGTCGAGGCTTGCAGCTGTTCAATCCGTTCCTGCCGCTTTTGCAGGTAATAGCTGTAATTCCCTTGGTAGTCGTAAATCTGATTTTGGTCGATCTCAATAATCTCGTTACACACGCGATCCAGAAAATAGCGGTCGTGGGTCACCATAAACAGCGTGCAGTTGGTTTTTTCGAGATAGGCCTCGAGCCATTCAATCATGTCCAAATCCAGGTGGTTGGTGGGCTCATCAAGCAGCAGCAGGTCAGGCTCATTCACCAAAACGTTAGCCAGGGCCAGCCGCTTTTTTTGTCCACCCGACAGTTCGCCAACGCGTTGATCGAAATCCGTAATTTTCAGCTGACTTAAAATTTGTTTCACCCGCACGTCAAAATCCCAGGCATTCAGCTCCTCCATTTTTACGGTCAGCCTTTCAATGGCAGATTCGTCGTGGTGCTTGATCGCGGCTTCAAATTCAGCAATCACATCCAGTGCCGGATTGTCCGAGCGAAGGGCTTCTTCCAAGACGGTCAGGTTTTCGTTCAAATCCGGGTTTTGCCTGAGGTAGCCAACCTTCACATCGTTGGTCAGCGTGATTTGCCCCTCATCCGGGCTGTCGAATCCGGCAATCAGCTCCATCAAGGTGGTTTTTCCTACACCATTTTTTGCGATCAGCGCCACCTTTTGGTCCTTGAAAATGGTAAAGGAAATGCCTTCAAACAACATCTGTTCGCCATATCTTTTCGAAATCGACTCGGCCTGTAAATAAGGGATCATATTTTATGTGTCTTTGGACGCAAAAATAGAAATTATTATTGGCAAAGGAGAGATGCGCACGAACTACTTCCCAAGGAATACAAGATGATCGGGCTTCGCTGAATTTATTTAAAAGGTCAATCAATTGTCATTCCTGGTCATTTTATTGGCATTGATCAATTCAAGACCACTGAAAGACCGTATTTCAGAACAAAAGGGTACGTAAGCGAACAATTCTATTGCTTTATCGCACCGGATGGCTATTTTTGTTTTTCCAATCTACAAATTGATGAACATGCAGAAGAAGGAGCGTTATCAGCGGGTGATTGACTATTTTCAGAAAGCCATGCCCATTGCCGAAACCGAGTTGGAATACGGCAATCCGTATGAGCTTTTGGTTGCCGTTATTTTATCGGCTCAGTGCACCGATAAGCGGGTGAATCAGATTACGCCCGATTTGTTTAAGCGTTTTCCAAAGCCTGAATTGATGGCTGAGGTGGAACCGGCCGAGGTGTTCGAATACATCCGTTCGTGTTCGTACCCCAACAATAAAGCCAAACACCTGGTGGGCATGGCCAACATGTTGGTTAACGAATTTAAAGGCGTGGTTCCTGATGATGTGAATGAATTGCAAAAAATGCCCGGTGTGGGCCGAAAAACTGCGAACGTCATCGCGTCGGTGGTGTACGAGAAACCGGCTTTCGCCGTTGATACCCATGTGTTCCGGGTGGCCAACCGCATTGGGCTGACCACCAATTCCAAATCGCCGCTGGCCACCGAGCGGGAGCTGATGAAGTATTTTCCCGAAGACATTGTCCCGTTGGCGCATCACTGGCTCATTCTGCACGGGCGTTACACCTGCCTGGCCCGTACGCCAAAGTGCAGGAGTTGCGGATTAAAAGAGCTGTGCAAGTACTATGAGAAACTTCAAAAATCAAAAGCGGTAAAATAGCCGGGCGTGGGATTCAGCGCTTCGTTTTTTTTCATCGAAAATCAGTGACTTATTTAGTTCAATTATAAATAGAGATTTCAGCTAGATTAATTTGAAATTAACTGTTAGTTTTGCAGCTGTAATTTTGTATTGAATTACTTTGATTTGATAGCAAACTTTGTACTTTTGCTCGTATTCTTTAACTTAAAAAATGAAGTGTTATGGCTTATGTAATTTCAGATGAGTGCATTGCATGCGGAACTTGTATCGATGAATGTCCTGTTGACGCGATCGCAGAAGGCGATATCTATACAATTGATGCTGATCTTTGTACTGATTGTGGCTCTTGTGCCGAGGTTTGCCCGGTTGACGCAATTTCGATTGCCGAATAATACGGACAGCATAAAATTTTAGGCCCGTCATTTTCGAATGGCGGGCTTTTTTATGCCTTTCGGAATCGGCTGCCGGCTTGGTTTGCGAAGTTCGATGTCTTGAGGGGCTCTTGAGCGGTGGCTTGGGATCATTTTGCCGGACAAAAATAGAAAAGGCACACCGAAGTGCGCCTTTTCAAAATTGCTCAATAATTAATTGCTGCTATTTGGTGTACATCACCTTGCCATTGATCACTTCCGAGCCCAAAGTCAGACGGTAAATGTACAGGTTGCTCATGTTCGAATTCGGAACAAATTCAGCATTGTAATTCACACCGCCTTCAACAGGCTGATCAAAGACCACTTTCACCAGTCGTCCGGTGGCATCGTACACATCCAGTCGGGCATCGGTGGCAACCGGCGAGCTAAACTCAAACTTCAGCCGGTCGGTAAACGGATTCGGATAAGCCAGGAAGCTTGATGTTTCCACTTCGTTGGCAATCGCGATCTGAACATCTTTGTTCTTGGCATTGCTTTTCACTTCGTGGATCACGATCGAGCCGCCGCCAAGGGCTGTGGAAACATCTGAGTTATCATCAGCACCCAAGCCATTGTCATACACGATTCCGTTGTCTCCCCAGATTTTGATACGGAACTGGTCCGGATCATTCGCTCCATTCCAATCACCGTCGATAGCGACCAGGGTGAACTTGAAATTTCCCGATCCGTTGATGGTTCCTTCGCCACGGTAGGTTGCTTTTCTACCAGAGATGACCAACGAGCCTGCTTCATGGAACTGGCTTTTGAAATTCAGGTTGCCGGCCTTAAATTGGAATTCGGTGTTTCCATCCACATCCGATTTGCCTTTTTTGTATTTGGCATTGAATCCAAAGTTAGCTTTGCCAGTCAGACTTTCGTCGGCTAAGTATGCACCAGCAGGTGACATGATCCAGCCTCCTCCGGTTACAAATCCGGCACTTGGGTCGTAAACAGGCATGTAGGACACATCTTCAGCGCAACCACCACCAGCCTCAGCTGTTACCTTGTAAACATTGACCGAAAGGTCGGAAACGGCAACCTGTAAAGTCGCTGTTCCACTGGCATCAGTCCATGCATCAGCTTCAAAAACATCGTCCAGGTAGAAGTTCACCAGTACCCCTGAAACTGCCGGCGAAACCGTCGCAGTCAAGTTAGCATACGCGTCATTAATATTAACCGGATTTCCGGAGGCAGAGGCGTCGATGGTGACACCCATGATGGTGAGGGTGCCGTCTACAAATGTAATCGCATAATTTCCGGAAGTTAAACCGGATGGAGTTACAGCGTAACTTACTCCAGTGCTGTATTCGTCAGCATCTGTCGTGAAAGCCAAAGTTCCTCCCAATA
>NZ_LGIA01000221.1 GCF_001270965.1 Sunxiuqinia dokdonensis
AAAAAAAAAATTCCCAAAAAGACGCTCTTCCGATCTAACTAATATTTACTGGAAATAATCATTAGACAAAAACAATTATCTCCAGTAAATATTAGTTCATAAGGATTAACTAAATAATTACCTCAAGGAAATAGCAGATATCTGCGGGATCAAAAAGAACCTCACTTTTCATTTGGCCCGGCACACTTTTGCCACCACGGTAACCCTTAGTAACGGGGTCCCGATCGAAACGGTCTCAAAAATGCTTGGGCACACCTCGCTGCAAACGACACAGATTTATGCCAGAATTGTTGATACCCGCATGTCTGATGACATTTCAATTCTGAAATCAAAACTCGAAACAAAGGAAATACCGATAAAAAAAGTTAACCATTTGAGGTGATAAAGAGTCGATTGAGGACACTCAGTAAATTTATTGAAAGCGAATGATATCTGCCATTGGCAGGAAATGATCCGCAGATTCTATTTCTTCTGCACGTTCCTTTACTTTTCGTCCAAAGTCCGGAATCCTGGGATCCCGGACTCTAAACAACTAACTAAACGATGCTCCCACGAATGATTTTTCCACTCCGGAAACGACAATTTTTTCAACATTAATTTTTCCGTAAACCACATTCAAAAAAGGATTTCCATTCTTTAGCCCGACATTACCAAAGCCTGACGCAGTAGATAAAAATCCGGTGAAATCGCCGATTCTGGAATCAATAAGCAGCGTCCTATTTACTGCATCATAACGAACACCGGTCAGTCCCTCTAACATTCCATAGCTGGACATCGCACGTGCATACCAATGCCCACATTCATATTCGTCAAACGGATTGCGGATCACACCATCATAGCGATTGCGGCACTCACGGACAATATCGAGCCCCTTTTCCACTTCACCTTTAAACATGAGGTGGCTGGCCACCTGGTATTCAATGCCGGTCCACACTTCATTGCTGTAGACAAATGGCAGCGAAAGCTTTCCTCCCTTAGGCCAGGTACATAGCAACAAACCACCATCATCACCACAAGCATATGTTGGGCGCTGCGGATTGTCATGATCAGTCAAATCATCTTTCAAATTATATTGATGTACTGCAATCAGGTGACTTTTTACTTTCTCATTGTCCACAATTTCATCCAGACCGCAAACAGCAGCCATCCACATGCCCAAAATGCCATCGGATAAACAGCCAGTGCCGTACTGATATTTTGGCCCTTCTTTCCTGAGAATTTCTAAAGCTTCTTTGGAATATTGGGTATGAAATGACTGGGCTTCTACCGGATCAGGCGTCCGCAATCCTGTCCATTTTATATTCTGAATGAAATATTCACCTTCAAAAAGCTCTTCTTCCATGTATCTTTTGCCTTTTGAAAGTAGTGTTTCATACAGTCCGGACGGCTCATCCAGGGCTTTGCTCATTTCAACAAAGGCGGTAAGCGCCCCGAGGTAAAAGCTCGTGCACATCCCATCGGGGCCCCAAAACTCAATGTCGTATGTATTGTGGTGTGGCTCTTCCAAAAAACCCTGATGCTTGGGATCCCAAGTCTCGATACAATAATCCATGCTTTCTTTCACCCGTGGATAAAGCTTTTCCATCCAGCTGGTTTCGCCACTGATACGCCAATCCCGATAGATTTTCATAATTCCTCCCAACTGTCCATCACATGCCGAGTGAAAATCGTGTACTGTTCTGGAAATAGGTAAAGTGGCTCGAAAAACCTGATGACCTCGCTTATTCTGATTGATTTCAAATTCCGTTTCACGAAGCGAACGTTCCAAAACCGGGAACAGATGAGGAATTGCTTGAGCATAGTTCCAGACATGCGTACAACTGCCGTGACAGCATCCTGCGTTGTCGCTGCATCCTTCCCAGGCCCATAGTTTTCCGTCTGTTTGCCGCAGCACCGTTGGTGATTTCAGGATGGTCAAATTAGCAGCTATAGCTTCAATAACCTCGGCCGGAAGTGTGGAATTGAAAAAGGCATCACGAAACAATTCGCTTTTCTCTCTCAAGGTTGAAGCGTGATGATTCCAGTATTCCACCACTTCATCCAGACTCTTAAACCGCCCCGAATACCACGGCCGGTAAAAAGGATCGATCTCTTCGTTCGTTTCAACTTCATCCTGAATCTTCTTCCAGCCATCATAATTGCCGTGCTCAAAACCGGCAATTAACTTTGCCTGCGATGACAAATTGTATAAATCTTCATTTACATTATCCGTCAGTACAAACTGATCAGCCAAAATGTGGCCCCACGGTCCCGTACTTTGATCAACAATATGGATTACCGCCTTTTCTCCTTCATACTTTTTCAGATCCCAAATTTTCTCTACCAGATTCTCTGTTTGATTTCCAGTAGCCATTTCCGTCACTTTTCCATCAATCAGTAATCGGACTGCCGTCTTTTCAGGATTCGTTCCCCCACCAACCAGAAATTTCAGGTATCGTTTGTCTAATGTCAAAGTCGGAGATTGTAAAATCCCGGTCTGTCCATCTCCTAGCGGATCAAAGGTGTTGACCAATTGATTTCCGGCGTAACCCGAGACTTTCTGCTGATTTGAAGCGGTTCCATCTGAAGGCTTCTCACGGAAAGCGGATCCTGCATTAACCGATGTTCCGGCAGTAAGCGTAGAGCTAGGCAGGTACCAGCTAAAATTGACTGCAATTGTTTTTTGTTCGCCAGGACCTAATTTCAAAGGAACATAAATCGAAGCGCCCGGCGCCGAATCATCCACCACCGGATTACTGACCATATCGGCATTCTGAATGTGTTTCCAGAGGATGGTTTGCGGATCGAACCAACCACCTCGAAACCAACAATAATCAACAACGGCATCGTTTTGATTCACGTATATGGAAAATCCTGTGCCATTTCTATTGTTGGCTTTAACCAATCGGAAGCCATTTTTTTCTTCCACAATACGTCCCGCGCCATCGATAAAATTTCTGGCGTTATACGAAAAAACGGCCTCTATATCTTTTGTCGAAGAGTTTTCAAATTGGTATTCCAACACGCCAACGGGAAGACTTGAATTATCCTCATCTCCTGGAATGAATGGACTCCAGCCTACGACTTTAATTTTCAAAGGTAAATCCCGGTCTTCCAGTTCCAGGGTGGCAAAAGGAAAGCGAGGCAAAAAACTTCCTTTCTCAAAACGCGGCAAACCATAACTCCTGTCGCCGCTCCCATTGCCTGTTCCGCCAGGGCCAAAAAGCTTCCACTGCGGAACTGGAGCTTCCAACACCTTGGCTCCATTGGAAACGCCTTTCACGCTGATAGCAGCAAAAGCGTATGGCTCATTGTAAATCTCAGGGCGATTGTTTACGGAGAGGTGTGAAATGGCTCCCGTGCCTTCCATACAGAACATACCAGCACCAATACCCCCAATTGGAAAAGCAATCCGATCCAGATAATTACCAGAATAGCTGCCATTGAATGCATGCGCTCCTTGCTGACGATTTAACGTACGGTAAGGATCTTCAGCCAACTGCCTCTCTGAACCAGCGCCACTGTTAGCTTCAACCCCAAAAGGAACTGTTAAAAGGGCACCGACGGCTGCGCTGTTTTTTAAAAACTCACGCCTGCTTTTTGCTCGAAAATTGTCCTTCATGTGTTTTCGTTTATAATTTGATTACTTCTTCGAATGAATAAATGTCTCCCCATAATGGTCTACGATGCGGCTATAGGCCTCAGCGGCAGCACCATTTCCCCAGTCGTAAATGGTAAATTCACCCATACCAATACCCTCGGACGATGTTTCGCCTCCATGTCCATAGTTCTCCATCATAAACCCATAATCCTCAGACCCAAAAAACGGCCATGCCTTTTCCCATTGCGCTTTTGTTGAAGGGTTCTCCGGACAATACATCATTACAAATGAGGCTTTCAACGCGGCCAGCCCTCTTTCTTTGTACTCATCTCTGTTTAATAACTTACCATAGTCTAATATCAATTCGGAAAAAAGGCTTTGTCGCGAATCATTCCACTCTCCGTCAGCATTCATTACACCGAAACCTCCCAGCACATTCACATACATAAAGGGAGGTTGCCAGGACGCCTGGGTCATTAGTAACTCATCGAGTGTGCGTTGTCCCAGCAACAGGTAGCTTTCTTTCTTTGTTATGCGATAGCACTCCAAGAGAGCTTCAGCTGTCCAAAACATGGAAAAATTGTTTTGCTTGTACATATTGTTTCGTGTAACCTTTTGTCCGACCAAATTGTCGGCCCCGTAACGAGAGCACGACCAATAAGTTTCGAAATCCTCCCATCTCCCGTCGGTGATAACCTCAAGAATCACGGCATCCATAGCGTTGAGTGCCGCTTTTTTGTAGTTGTGATTTCCTGTCAGTTCAAACAGTTTCAACAGAAATGTTACAGACATCGCGCTTTCAGGTGAATCATTCAGATGTTTCATTGGTTGCAGACTCTCTAAATCAAGCCATCCTGGGAAAAATCCATCGGAAAACTGTACTTTCAATAATGCATCTGCATATTCCTGCGCATATTGAAGCAAACGCTCG
>NZ_LGIA01000222.1 GCF_001270965.1 Sunxiuqinia dokdonensis
TTGATCAGTTCCACATTTTGAATGTTTACAAAGTCGTTGGTTTCGCCTTTTGAAACCAAGCCCCACCGGAAACCCATACCCCAAGGCACATAGCCCGACGCATCGACAGAATCAGCAATGACATCCCACTGATCGCCATCAGATACTGAAAACTGTAACAGGTCTCCGTTTTTCACATGCATTTTCAACTTAATTAAGTCGCCATACCGGTTTGAGGGAACCGCCTCGTACACATTTTTTTCTTTTCCTGAGGTAATCCAAACCTCAACCAAATCGTGGCCGGCTGTAATCCCCAGGCCGGCCATGGGCGCTCCAAAACCGTTGTTGGTTGCGCCAATCAATAAGATACCACCTTTCACCGCTTGCCCACTCCGACTCAAATCGATGGTAGCGGTTACCTCAAAATTCATCGATTTAACAGGTTGTGCCAGCAGGCTTCCCAACAGGTCGTTTTCGGTTGAGGCGGCCAGCATCAATCCGTTTTCGCCGGTGGCATAGCTTAGTTTCTGGGTGGCCCGCCATTGCCAGCAGGGTTCCAGTGCCTTCGAAAAATCATCGTAATAATCAATCCGGTTATTTTCCAGCGTCATTTCTGTTGTACGCTCAAAATCGGGCCAGTCATCATCCGTCCAGTGGATTTTTTCCAACAATCCTTCGCGCCCAATGTAATCGCCTCCCACTGTTTTGTATGAGTGAAACAGCAGGTAATAATCGCTTCCCTCCTGGAACACATCACCGGTGCCTGGACATTTCCAGATTTCGTTGTCTGTCATAATCGGGTTGGCCCCATACTTTTCCCATGGCCCCAGTAAATTTTTCGATCGGGCCACGCCAATTTCATAATCGCAGGTGATGTCGCAACAGTTCCCTCCCGAATACAACAGATAGAAATAACCGTCGCGCTCGAAAATACAAGGCCCTTCGACAATTTCGCTTTCCCACTGTTGGTCGTTTCGAATCAGCTCGTGTTTTTCACCGTATACTTTTTTTCTATCTTCGGATATGGGCTGCGCATAAATAATGGAAGGCTGACCGGGTGAATAAACTTCTTTCCAAATCAAGTAAAGTTTGTTATCCCGGTCCCGAATTTCAAAAGCATCAATGGTTTCAATATTTTCAGAAATAATCAGCGGCCCGTGATCCGTAAATGGTCCTTCCGGGGTATCGGCACTGGCCACAGCAATGGTAATCTTATTCGTCAGCTTATCCCGCCCGGTGTAATACACGTACAGTTTTTCCTGCTGCTCGTCGTAAGAAAGCTCTGGTGCAAAGAAATTTTGATGGGCCCAATCCGGTGCTCCACCCGGAAACACATAGGATAGCAGTTCCCAATTATTCAAATCGTTGGCTTTATAAATAGGAAATAGCGGAGACCATTCGTTGCTGGTGGCCGAAGCGTAATAAGTTTCACCAATTTTCACCACCGAAGGATTCGGGCTATCTCCCGGCAAAACAGGATTCAATGCCCCTCCCGGCTTTTCGAATGAACATGCACACAGGATGACGACACACCCCAAAAACAACAAAACTCTTACACTTACTTTCATTATTAACGAAACAATTTTAAAACTTCCCATTTTTGTAAAAGTCAGACTTTCTCTAAATCCATACAACTGCAACGAAAAAGGTACTCACTCACCCACTCTTTTTTTTGCCCCAAAAGTAGAATCAAAATTGCATATTTCCATTCGGAAATGAAAAGGCACTTTTTTTTGGGGTATTGCTAAAAATAAAACCTCAGGCGGAGCAAATGTCAGAGCCAGACTGTTCCACGCGTACCTGGCATCCAGGCCTGACGATATTTCACCCTTAAACATCGTCAGGCATGAGTAAAACCGGGCATCATCTTGTATCAGAAATAGAATCTCAAAAACGACTTTGAATAGACATATAATTATATCAATGAATCTCAAATTATTTAGAAAGATGAAAAAAACAATCCTACTAATTGCACTAAGCTTATTCTTAGGAAGTTCATTTGCCCAGTGGAGCCCGGCAGGTGATAAGATTAAAACGAAGTGGGCCGAAGAAATCGATGTAAACAATGTTTTGCCGGAATATCCTCGCCCAATCATGGAACGGGCCGACTGGAAAAACCTGAACGGATTGTGGGAATATGCCATCAAAAAAGTGGGGACATCAGAACCAGCCAATTTCGATGGCCAGATTTTGGTTCCCTTTGCTGTGGAATCAAGTCTTTCAGGCGTTCAAAAACGTGTGGGCGATGACAATGAGCTGTGGTACAAACGCTCATTCACCGTTCCTTCAAACTGGAAAAACAAAAAAGTACTGCTTCACTTTGGTGGGGTCGACTGGAGATCAGACATCTGGGTAAACGACGTTAAAGTAGGAACGCACGAAGGTGGTTATGCCCCTTTTTCATTCGACGTGACGCCATTCCTGAATAAGTCAGGAGACCAGAAGTTGGTCGTGAAGGTTTGGGATCCAACAGACAGAGGATACCAGCCACGCGGAAAACAAGTGAACCGTCCCGAAGGAATCTGGTACACACCGGTAACCGGCATCTGGCAAACGGTTTGGCTGGAGCCTGTGGCCGAAAAACACATTGAGTTTGTGCGCACCACAGCCAATATCGACCGAAACAGTGTGGCTGTTGAACTGCAAACAAGCGGAACCAACTACGCCGACCTGTACCAGGTTGAAGTTTTTGATGGCAACACAAAGATTGCAACGGTCAAAGCATCGGCTAAGCAATCGATCGACATCGTTATTCCTGATGCTAAACTGTGGGATACCGACTCGCCATTCCTGTATGATCTGAAAGTTAGCTTGTTGAGCAATGGCAAGGTGGTTGACCAGGTTGACAGCTATTTTGCCATGCGTAAGGTATCTACCCGCCGCGATAAGCACGGCATTGTCCGTTTGCAACTCAACAACAAAGATGTATTCCAATTTGGTCCGCTCGACCAAGGCTGGTGGCCCGACGGCTTGTACACCGCCCCAACGGACGAAGCACTGAAATACGACATCGTAAAAACCAAAGAGTTTGGCTACAACATGATTCGCAAACACGTGAAAGTGGAACCAGCCCGCTGGTACACGCATTGCGACCAATTGGGAATTTTGGTGTGGCAGGACATGCCCAACGGCGGTCACTCGCCCCAATGGCAAATGCGCAAATATTTCGATGGAACGGAACTCAAACGCAGTGCCGAATCGGAAGCCAACTACCGCGCCGAGTGGAAAGCCATCATGGATTTCCTGTACTCCAACCCATCCATTGTTTGCTGGGTTCCGTTCAACGAAGCTTGGGGACAGTTTAAAACACAGGAAATTGTGGAATGGACCAAAGCTTACGATCCCAGCCGTTTGGTTAACCCGGCCAGTGGCGGTAACCATTATCCTGTGGGCGACATGCTTGACCTGCACAACTACCCACATCCTGAGCTTTACCTGTACGATGCGCAGCGCGCCACCGTTTTGGGTGAATACGGCGGTATTGGCTTGGCCCTCGAAGATCACCTTTGGGCAACCGACCGCAACTGGGGATACGTTCAGTTTAAAAACAAAAAAGAAGTGACCAACGAGTACGTGAAATACGGCAAGCAATTGCTCGACTTGATCAACGCCGGATTCTCCGCAGCAGTTTACACCCAAACCACCGACGTGGAAGGCGAAGTAAACGGCCTGATGACTTACGACCGCAAAGTCATAAAAATTGAAGAAGACCGGGTTCGCCAGATCAACCAGGAGATCTGCAACTCGTTGAACGACTAATTCAGAAAAAGACAGGTTTAGTTTTTTATTGTTTAGATTAGTGCCAGCCACAGCCTTAGTTGAAAACACTGGGCTGTGGCTTTTTTTTGATCCGGAAGGAAGAAAGTGAGTGTTTCGATTCTCCATACTGCCAGCTGACCTTCAAGCTTTTTAAGAAACTTGAAGGTCTGTAACAACCGGCAATTCCCACGAGCCGGGTCGCCAAGCATCAACGAGCGGTAGCTAAACCAAAAGGAGACGTAGTCAACGATAAACGAACGGTAGTTAATCGTAAACGATAGGTTGCCAACAGTAAACGACAGGTAGTTAAGAATAAAGAACAGGTTGCACGCGACAAACGAACGGTTGCCAAGCATAAACGAACGGTAGCTAAACGTAAAGGAGGCGTAGTCAATGATAAACGAACGGTAGTTAATCGTAAACGATAGGTTGCCAACAATAAACGACAGGTAGTTAAGAATAAAGGACAGGTTGCCAACGACAAAGGAGAGTGTCTAAAAAAACTGTGTAAGTAGGATTAACAGATCGTCATGAAATATACGTCATTAATTCTTGCCCGGTCAGGATAAAGTATTTTAAACTGGTTTGCAATAAGCGGCCATTTATTTATCGACACTGTCCAGAAAATTGGGCCGCCCGTTAGCAAAATTCAACATCACAGCGGAAGATGAGAGGCCCTGCTCAAAATTCAGTGCTCACCACTGTGGAGATGCACGGCAGCATTCGTAAAAATGGATCTGACAGCTTTGTTTTTTACAGGATCAGTCCGGTCAATGGCAGCCGCTACAACCGCTATCTCCGCAATCGGAGCCGTTCATTTTTTTATTCTTCTTAAAAAAGTACTTTTTAACTAAGAAAAAAAGGGCCCCGGCCAGCGCCAGGTATACCAGTATATTTTGTATGCTCCACATCTTTAAACTGTTTTCAGGTTATATCTGAAACGAATAAATTACTTCAACAATTGGAAGGCAATCATCGACGCCAGGTAGGCGAATCCGGTCATCAACACCAATTGAATTAAGGGCCATTTCCAACTGTTGGTTTCCTTTTTGACAACCGCCAGCGTACTCATACACTGCATGGCAAAGGCGTAAAACAGCAGCAAGGAAATCCCCGTCGGAAAAGTAAATAATTTCTCTCCCGTTCTGGCGTTCGTGTCGGTTGACATCCGCACTTTGATGGTTTCCTCCTCATCGCTTCCCACGCTGTAAATGGTGGCTAGGGTTGCCACAAAAACTTCGCGTGCTGCAAACGAAGTGACCAGGGCAATGCCAATTTTCCAGTCGTAGCCCAGCGGACGGATCACCGGCTCAATGGTGTGACCCAAAATACCAATGTAGGAATGCCGCAACTGGTACGAGGCAATGGCTGTTTCCATCTCCTCGTCGCTGAGTTGGGCGTTTTCAACCTGTGCACGAACAATTTCATCGGCCTTGTAAAAATCGTCGGAATAACCATTGGAGGCCAAAAACCACAAGACTATGGAAATGGCCAGAATAATTTTACCGGCTCCAAAAATGAAGCTCTTCGTTTTTTCGATCACCGTATATAGCACATTCTTGGCCAGGGGCAACTTGTAAGCCGGCATTTCAATCACAAAAAAGGTGCGGGCCTTGTTTTTAAGTATTTTATCGAGAATGAAGGCGGAGAAAACAGCCATCGCGAATCCCAGTGCGTACAAGCCCATCAGGGTTAATCCTTGCAGGTTAAAGCCAAGAATGGTTCTGTCAGGTATGACCAGCGCAATAATGATCAGGTAAACCGGCAGCCGCGCCGAGCATGTGGTAAAAGGGGTGACCAAAATCGTAATCAACCGTTCTTTCCAGTTTTCAATGTTTCGTGCGGCCATCACCGCCGGAATGGCACAGGCGGTTCCCGAAATCAGGGGAACAACACTTTTGCCGCTCAGCCCAAAACGACGCATGACCCGGTCCATCAAAAACACAATCCGGCTCATGTAGCCACTTTCTTCGAGCAAAGAAATAAACAAAAACAGGAAAGCAATTTGCGGGATAAAAATGACAATGCCGCCAATGCCTGGTATGATTCCTTCGGCCAGCAAACTGGTAAACGGGCCGGCTGGCAAATGGTTGCCTGCCCATTCGCTTAAACGGACAAACGACTCGTCGATAAAATCCATCGGAACGCTGCTCCAATTGTATATGGCTTGAAAAATCAGCAGCATCACCAGAAAAAAGGCCACATAACCTCCTACGCGGTGGGTCAAAACCCGGTCGAGCAAGCTTCGCCAGTCGGTTGCTTTTGAGCTGTCAACCTGATAAACATCCTTTAAAAACCGGTTGATGAACAAGTAGCGGGCAATGGTCTCCTTTTGTTGCAAACGCTTGATTTCGGGCGTAGCCCTTTCCGAGTAATTGTTGACACTTTGTAGTTCGTCATCAATCTTTGTCAGCGGCACATCCTGCGAAACAACCAGCCAAAGCGAATAAAGATCCTGCTCAGGAAAAGCTTGCTGCAAACGGTCAAAGTAATCGTGGTCGATATCAGCCATATGGATGGTTTTTGAAACCGCTAAGCTTCGGTAATCTTCCAGCAGGTTTTTCAGCTGTTCAATCCCGGTTCGCTTCCGCGAGCTGACCAACACCACCTTCGACTGAATTTTCTTCTCCAGCATCGCCACGTCCAAGCTAATTCCGCGGCGCTCCATTTGGTCGGCCATATTGACCACCAGGATGGCCGGAATCTGAAGATCCTTGATCTGTGTAAACAGAATTAAATTGCGCTTGAGGTTCTCGACATCGGCTACGACAACCGCCACATCGGGATAGTCCTTTTTGTTCTTGCTGAGCAAGGTTTCAACCACCAACTGCTCATCGGCCGATGAGGCATTCAGGCTGTAGGTGCCGGGCAAGTCGACGACGTGCGCCTTGGTTCCATTAGGCAACCGACAAGTTCCTTCCTTTTTCTCAACCGTGATTCCCGGGTAATTCCCAACTTTCTGGTTTAAACCTGTTAACAGGTTAAAAATCGATGTCTTTCCGGTATTTGGATTCCCAATCAGGGCAACATTCAATGGTTTGCTCATGCCAACTTACGACAGTTTTGTAATTTCGATTAAGAGAGCTGTCTCTCTTCTGATGGCCACATTGTTTCCGTTAATATTCAAATACAATGGATCTTTAAATGGCGCGAGCTGAATGACTTGAACCTCATTCCCCGGCAAGCAGCCCATTTCCTGAAGTTTAACCGGAATTTGATCGACCGAAAAATTTCCAATAATTCCCTTTTCGCCTCGTTTGAGACTGATAATGGTATCCTTTATCATGGACTGGTCAACATTTATCATAGCCGTAATTTTTACTTAAAACAACATTGGCGGCAAACGGTTGCAAAAAACCAATGCCTGCGATGATTCGCTAAAGTCTGTTCTTTTGAAACAGACAAAAGTAAGTTTGCGGCAATAAAAACACAATCCCCTTTTCTTGTGATATTGAATGGCCCGCTTCCTGTTTTCACGGCCCGGCCTCCCTTAAAGTAATGAGAAAAAAAATACCGGTTCAAGATCATATTTTGAACCGGTATCGGAATTGAGTAGTACGGTAGAAAAACTAAAAAACACCACGCACATTGGTGGTGCCACCACCTTCAAGTGTGATTGAAACCGGCTTGTTCTCTTTCCAGTTTCCATTCGTAAAATCGGGCACATCAATGGAGTTCGAACGGTTAGCCACCGACCATTCCGTAAGCGGTGTAATCACGCTCCACAAGGCAGCATCATACACATCCTGATCCAGCGGAAGTCCGTTGCGCAGGCAGTCGATTAAACGCCAGTCCATCATAAAATCCATGCCACCATGGCCGCCCACTTTTTTGGCCATCTCCCCTACTTTCAGCACAATTTCAGGCGTGTATTTCTCTTCCAAAGCTTTTATTTCGGCCTCATCCACCCAACTGTGTCCAAACGAAATTTTTGCAGGTGACGGATATTTGCGGGCAATTCCCTTGGTTCCGCTCAACAGGTGAATGCGCGAGTACGGCCGCGTGGAAGTCACATCGTGCTGCACCATGATGGTTCTGCCCTTGTGGGTTTTAATCACTGAGGTATTCATATTTCCGCGGTAGTCTTTCCCGCTAAATTCTTTAAAAAACGAATCGTCGGCTGCCAACTCGCGTGCACGTTCAGCCATCTGAAAATCAGCCGACGACATGGCCACCAGGTAGTCCATCTGGTCTCCGCGGTTAATATTCATGGCCTGACAAACCGGCCCCAAACCATGGGTTGGGTACAGATTGCCATCCCGGTAGTTTTCTTTCAGCCGCCACATATCGTAGTAAGCGTTTTTGTCGAAATTCAGATCAACCAGGTTGTGTATGTAAGCGCCCTCGCCGTGAACAAGCTCGCCAAACAAACCCTGACGGGCCATATTCAAAGTCAGCAGCTCGAAAAAATCGTAGCAACAATTCTCCAGCATCATGCAATGTTTCTGCGTCCGCTCCGAAGTTTCAACCAGTTCCCAGGCCTCATCCACAGTTTTGGCCGCCGGCACCTCAACGGCCACATGCTTGCCTTGCTCCATGGCATAAACAGCCATTGGCGTGTGAAAATCCCAAGGGGTGCAAATATACACCAGGTCAATCTCATCGCTGTCGCACAAAGCTTTCCACGAATCTTCTTTCCCGTAGTATTCTTTGGCGGCTGGCAGGCCGGCATCCTTCAATCGTTTCTGCGCATCCTTCACTTTGTCCTCGCGAATATCGCAGAATGCTTTGATTTCAACACCTTCAATATGCGACATCCGAACGGGTGCGCCCGAACCACGCATGCCCAAGCCAATAAACCCAACGCGTACAACCGGCAGTTTGGGAGCAGCATAATTACACATGTTAAACCGTCCCGAAGTTTTTCGCCGGGAACGGTTCGGATATTCAATCCCTAAATTGTTATTCGACCAGGCTGAAACTCCCGTCATGGCTAAACCAAGCCCAAGGGTTGTGCGTTTCAGAAACGAACGACGATCATTTTTTTCCATTTTCTTTTTATTTAGAAATTAATGCTTTGAAATTTGCTTTCTTCAGGACCAATCAGATACGCCACCGGCAAAAGCTCATTATTGCCAATTTACGTGATTTTGCAAATTGAATTTTACAAATATATTAAAAGATGTGTGCACGAACACACATTTTTACTAAAAAACTTTTTCCATCGAAAAATAGCTACTATTTTAGCACCGTCAATCCGACAAATAATAGTCAATAATAAGAGAAACGCAATAGATTAAGACACTTCAAAAATTCGATAAACTCATGAATACAAAAAACTTATCTACATCGAGTGAAAAAATACCACTACGTATTTTCAATGACAAAGAAGAAGGTTCGGTTTATATTGCCAACCAAATTGCGGCTACAATTAAAGCCAAAAATGAGCTGGGTCAAAAAACCGTATTGGGTTTGGCGACGGGTAGTTCTCCACTCCGGATTTACCGCGAACTGATTCGGATTCATCAAGAAGAAGGCCTGAGTTTCAAGAATGTCGTGACTTTCAACCTGGACGAATACTACCAGGTAGAGCCTGAAAACAAGGAAAGCTACCACTACTTCATGTACGAACACTTTTTCAATCATATCGACATCAATCCGGAAAACGTCCACATTCCAAACGGCATGTTATCGCCATCTGAAATTGACGAATTCTGCCAGGAATATGACCGCAAGATTGCTGCCCTGGGCAACATCGACATTCAGCTGTTGGGCATAGGACGTTCAGGACACATCGGTTTTAACGAGCCTGGTGCAACGGACACCACCACCACCCGGCTGGTCAAACTCAATAAAATTACCATTGATGATGCTGCAGAAGCATTTGATGGCGAAGAGCATGTTCCACTTCGGGCCATTACCATGGGGGTCAAGCCCATCTTGAATGCCAAGAAAATTTTCATGGCCGTTTGGGGCGAATCCAAAGCCGAAATTCTGGCCAAGGCGATCGAAGGTCCTGTTGGAAGTGATGTTCCGGCCTCCTACCTGCAAAAACACCCCGATGTGCTTTGCATTGCCGACGCGCCCGCGGCTTCAAAACTCAGTCAGTTTCAAACGCCCTGGCTGACCAACTTTTGCACCTGGGATAGCCACATGAAGAAGAAGGCGGTGATCTGGCTTTCGCATAAAACCAACAAACCCATGCTCAAGCTGACGGATAATGACTACAAACAATGGGGCCTGGCCGATTTGTTAAAGACTGCCGGTTCGGCCTACAACATCAACATTGAAATTCACAACCAAATTCAGCAAACCATCACCGGATGGCCGGGCGGCAAGCCAAACACGGACGACAAAGTGCGGCCCGAACGCTCCAATCCGTACCCCAAACGATCCATTGTTTTTAGCCCGCACCCCGACGATGATGTCATTTCAATGGGCGGAACTTTAATCCGCCTGGTTGACCAGGGACACGACGTGCACGTGGCATATCAAACATCTGGCAACATTGCTGTGTTTGATGACGACGCCCGCCGGTTCACGGATTTTCTGCTCGGATTTTCAGAGAAATTTAATATCGCTGAAGCCGAGATTCAAAGCCTGCACCAGGAAATTGTTGATACCATTAAAAATGCTGAAAGAGAATCAAACAGCAGTGAAAATGTTTTAAAAATAAAAGGATTGATCCGTCGTGGCGAAGCGTCGGCTGCCTGTCGCTTTTGCGGAGTGAAAGACGAAAACGCCCACTTCCTGGAAATGCCGTTCTATGAAACGGGGCACGTCGCAAAGAAGGAATTATCCGATGCCGATATTGATATCATTGTTAATCTTCTGAAAGAAATAAAACCACACCAAATTTTTGCTGCCGGCGATCTGCATGATCCGCATGGAACACACGCAGTTTGTCTAAATGCCATTTTCAAAGCCATCGACCGGCTGAAATCGGAAGAATGGATGAAAGACTGCTATGTTTGGCTCTATCGCGGCGCATGGCACGAGTGGAATATTGAAGATATTGAAATGGCCGTTCCCATCAGCCCGGAAGAGTTGATGAAAAAGCGAAAAGCCATTTTCAAGCACCAGTCGCAGAAAGATTCACCGGTTTTCCCCGGAAAGGACAAACGCGAATTTTGGCAGCGGGCCGAAGATCGGAACCGCAACACAGCCAAACTATACGACAAGCTTGGCTTGACGGAATACGAAGCCATCGAAGCCTTTAAAAGGTACAAATTCTAAATTTCGGAAAATGGATAACAACAAAATAAACGCGATCGTTGCGCATTTTGAGGTGAAAGGTGAAGTGAGCGACCTGCAAACATACGGTTCAGGCCATATTCACGAAACCTATCGACTAAAAAACAAACAAACGGATCAGCCCGACTATATTCTTCAAAAGATTAATCACAGCATTTTCACCAATGTCGATGCCCTGATGCACAACATTGAAACGGTGATTGATCATTTGCAGCTGAAAGGAAAAAGCGCGGCTTCGCAAGACACCCTGTCGCTGGTGCGAACCAAAGCGGGGAAAAGCTACGTTCAAGATGCCGATGGCAGTTACTGGCGGATGTACCTGTTTTTGAAGGGAACAAAAGGTTACGACCTGATAGAAAATGACAAGCAAGCCCGGGAAGGTGGCCGGGCTTACGGCCAGTTCATCGCCGACTTGTCTGACCTCAACCCGAGCAAAATTCATGAAATACTGCCTGACTTTCACAACATTCAACACCGGTTGAATCAGTTGGATGATGCCATTGCCCGCGATCCGGAACAGCGACTGAAGGACTTGAACCCGGAAATCGATTTTGTAAAGGCCCGAGCCGAGCGGATGAAAACGATCAAACAAATGGGTGACGCCGGAAAACTGCCGCTTCGCATAACACATAACGACACGAAGTTCAACAATGTGCTGCTGAATGAAAAAGACGAAGCCCAATGCGTAATCGATCTGGACACCATTATGCCCGGCTATATCGCCTTCGATTTTGGCGATGCCGTGCGCACCATTATTAATACGGCCGAAGAGGACGAAAAAGACCTCGAAAAAATCCAGCTCAACATGGGATTATTCAAAGCTTTTGCTGATGGATTTATTGAAAAAACACGGACCATTCTGAATGAAGACGAAGTTGATTCACTGTCTCAAAGCTGCTTGTTGCTCCCCTACATTATGGGCGTTCGTTTCCTGACCGACTATATTGACGGCGATCACTATTACAAGATTCATTCGCCACACCATAACCTGCAGCGGGCCCGGGCACAGTTCGAGCTGGTGAGGAAACTGGAAGGAAAATTTGATGATATACAACAAACCATTCAACACATAAGCGAAAAACACCATGCAACTGGAAATTCCTAAACTCAATTTTACCGTTCATCATACCCGCGAACTGAAAACTGTTTTTGAGGCGTTACCCCATATTCCGCTGGCTTGCTTTTCGTGGGACACGCCAAGCTCAAAACCTGAAGTTGGTTTTAAAATTGCGCACAACAATGAATCGGTATTTTTACACTACCAGGTTCGCGAGGAGCAAATACTGGCCCGGTACAACCAACACAACGACCCGGTTTACACTGATAGCTGTGTTGAATTCTTTATCGCCTTCAACGACGAAGCAAACTATTACAATTTCGAGTTTAACAGCCTGGGAACCTGTTTGGCTGCCTGGGGCCCCGATCGCAACCAGCGAACGCCAATTGCCCCGGACTTGCTCAATCAGATTCAAACCAGAACAACAATCAGCAGGCTGAATCAGGGACAGTCACCTCGTTTTGAGTGGCAGATTTGTATTCAACTGCCGGTTTCAACTTTTATTCACAACAAAATCAGCGAACTATCAGGCAGCAGTGCACGAGCCAATTTTTATAAATGTGGTGATGATCTTTCGGAACCCCATTTTGTCAGCTGGAAAAAGATTGAAACCAGCACACCTGATTTTCATCAACCGGCCTTTTTTGGACAATTGTCTTTTTTATAAAGCGCGTTTAACACCACGACAAAGGGAAATTGGCCGTATGCAATCTAAGATTAATCAGTATTTTTGCACCGTCACCTTGCTGATTTAGCTTTTTATGGAGAACAAGGAATCAAATAAAAATATCGTCAGAATAAAAGACATTGCCGAGAAAGCCGGTGTATCAACCGGAACGGTCGACCGGGTACTGCACAACCGCGGGCGGGTTTCCGAATTGGTACAACAACGGGTTTTGGCCATTGCCAAGGAGTTGAACTACGAGCCGAACATGCTGGCGCGGGCACTGGTTTCGAAACGCGAATACCGGATTGCCGCCTTGGTTCCCGACGCTTCGCTCGATGATTTCTGGGAAGGCCCAATCCAGGGTATTCAAAAAGCCGTCACCGAACTTCGCCAGTACGGACTAACAGTCAGATATCATGTATTCAACCAGTTCAATGTTGATTCTTTTAAAGCAGAAGCTGAAAATATTTCTGAGTTAAACTACGACGGCATCTTGCTGGCTCCCCTTTTTTACCGCGAATCCTTAACATACCTCAACCGGTGGAAATTGCAGGGAACACCGTTCAACCTGTTCAACACACACATTCCCGACTATGAACCGCTGGCTTATATTGGCCAGGACTCGTACCAGAGCGGCGTGCTGGCGGGCAAGCTGCTGCATTATGGTTATCCGGGAACCGATCCGGTAAGTTTTGTTGTTGCCCATATTGATGAAGATGTGGCCAACTCGTCGCACCTGATTAAAAAAGAACAAGGCTTTATGGATTACTTTGAACAGGCGCGAAATCCAAATTTCACCATTGTGCGGGCCGATTTGCAGAACAGTAAAAACAAAGAATCTTTTGGGCAACTGTGGGATGAACTGCTCCAAAATAATCCAAACACCAAAGGAATTTTCGTCAGCACCTCGAAAGCTTACACGGTGGCCAATTACCTGCAAAGCCGACCAAACCTGAATCTGCGATTGGTTGGTTACGACTTATTACAAAAAAATCTGAATTACTTAAACCAAGGGGTGATCAACTTTTTGATTAACCAAAATCCCAAAGGCCAAGGCTATTATGGTATTCATTTATTGATTGATCACCTTGTTTTCAAGAAAAAAATCAATCCAATCAAATACCTTCCCCTGGATATCATCACCAAAGAAAATCTGCATTATTACGTTGAATCGGAACTTTAAGGCTCAAAAGGTTTATTTGTTCTTCAATAAAAAAAACACAAACATTTTGATCGAACGGGGCATCAACCATTCAACTAAAATGGCATCTTTGTGTTTAGCAATAAAAAAACGATTGAATGAACATCACCATCGAGAATATACTTTTAGTCGGCTCCCTGCTACTCTTAATCAGCATTCTGATTGGTAAAACTTCGTACCGTTTTGGAATTCCCACCTTGGTTTTGTTTTTGTTTGTTGGAATTTTGGCCGGCTCGGAAGGAATCGGTAAGATCTATTTCGATAATCCCCGGCTGGCCCAGTTTATTGGTGTTGTTTCGCTCAATTTCATCCTGTTCTCCGGGGGCCTGGACACCAACTGGAAAGCCATTAAGCCGGTGTTGTGGCAAGGAATTTCGCTGTCCACGCTGGGCGTTTTGCTGACTGCTGTTTCGCTGGGAACTTTCGTGTGGCTGGTCACCGACTTCAGCATTTATGAAGGCCTGCTGCTTGGAGCCATTGTTTCATCAACCGATGCCGCCGCCGTATTTTCGATCCTGCGCTCAAAAAATCTGGCGCTTAAAAATAAACTGAAACCGACCCTTGAGCTCGAAAGTGGGAGCAACGACCCAATGGCCTACGTGTTGACCATTGCTTTTTTGGGTTTAGTCGTCAATCCTGAACAGAGTATTTTATCGGTAATTCCCCTGTTTTTAAAGCAAATGATTATTGGTGGTTTGGCCGGGCTTGCTTTTGGAAAACTCACCAAATTTATCGTCAACAAAATACAGCTGACCTACGAAGGCATTTACCCGGTGCTGGTTATTTCTCTCATGTTTATTACTTTTTCGGCGACTGACTTTATTGGCGGAAATGGTTTTCTGTCCATATACATCTGTGCAGTTTACCTGGCCAACCACGACTTCATACACAAAGGAACCATCATCAAAATGTTTGACAGCCTGGCCTGGCTGATGCAGATTGTGCTGTTCCTAACCCTGGGCCTGCTGGTTTTCCCTTCACACATTCTGCCGGTCATCGGTATCGGGCTGGTCATCTCCTTGTTTTTGATATTAATTGCCCGACCCGTGAGTGTGTTTCTGGCCTTGCTTCCTTTTAAAATGAAGCCCCGCAGACGATTTTACATTTCATGGGTTGGACTGCGCGGCGCCGTTCCGATTGTTTTTGCCACCTATCCGCTGCTTGCCGGAATTGAGAAGGCCGATATGATTTTCAATATCGTCTTTTTCATCTCCTTAACTTCGGTCCTGCTTCAAGGCACAACGCTCAACCTGGTGGCCAAGTGGCTGCATGTTTCGTTGCCGGAACAAGTCAAGCCGGAAGATCCACTCGACACCTTCCTTTCGGAACAAGCCAAAAAGGTGATGCAGGAGATTACGATTTTGGAAGATGGATTTGCCAGTGGCAAAAAAATTGTGGACTTGCACTTTCCCCGAACGGCGCTTATTGCCATGATCAACCGAAATAAAGAATACCTGACCCCCAACGGATCGACGGTGATTGAACCCAACGACATCCTCATCATTTTGGCCGACACACAACAAGCGATGGATGAAGTGCATGAGGCCCTGCAAACCACTCCCGAACAAAAAGCGACAGACGATTAATTTTCAACCGGCATCAGCTGTTATTTGAAATCCCGCGAGGGGAAAAGTTCTCCCTGCACGGGCTTTCCGGCAAAGGCTTTCTCCGCTTCGGCGTTTTCTATTGAATTCTTTTCATCGGGACGTGCCGGCTGATGGACAGAGCCGATATTGCGCTCCTCGCTATCCAATCTCATCATTCCGTTTAGGTTGAAACAGGCATTGACGACCACATGGATGACCTCGCCTTCAATCTGCAACTTACCAGCCACCATAAGCAGGCGGGATTGAAGGATTTCCTTGCGGTATTTTTCGAATGTCTTTTGCCAAACCACCAGGTTGGCAAAGCCGGTTTCATCTTCAAGGGTGATAAACAAAACACCTTTGGCCGTACCCGGACGCTGGCGCACCGTGATCAGTCCGCATACCTTGACGGGCATGCCGTTTTTCATGTTCACCAATTCGGAAGCGGGAGTAACCTGTAACTGATTCAATTTACTGCGGGCAAAACTCACCGGGTGTGCCTTAAGCGATAAGGCCGTGCTGGCATAATCCTGAATCACATGCTCACCGGGGGTCATCCGCGGCAGCTCGATGTTCCCCTCACTGTCGTTTTCCGAAGGTGTTCCGGTAAATATCCCTGTTGGATGATCATGCAAGGCAGATACTTTCCACAGGGCTTGCCTTCGGTCGAGGCCGATGGAACGGAAAGCATCGGCATCGGCCAGCCTTTCAAGCGACGATGGCGAAACGCCTGCATCAATCAGGTCATTCACATTTCGGTAAGGCAAAAGCCTGCCGGCAAGCAACCACTGCATATCTTCTTCGCGCAGGCCTTTCACCTGCCGGAATCCCAGCCGAACAGCACGATATGGGCCGGATTGTTCTTCCAAGGTGTTGTCCCAATGCGAATGGTTAATATCCACCGGCCTCACTTCCACCCCATGCTTGCGGGCATCAATCACCAGTTGTGCGGGCCGGTAAAAGCCCATCGGTTGGCTGTTGAGCAGTGCGGCAGCAAATATATCGGGATAATAACACTTGATCCAGGACGACACATAAACCAGCAGCGCGAAGCTGGCCGCATGGCTTTCCGGGAAACCATAACTGCCAAAGCCTTCGATCTGTTTGAACACCCGCGTGGCAAATTCTTCGGTATAGCCTTTTTTCATCATGCCTCCAATGAGCTTTTCCCGGTACCAGCTCACTTTTCCTTTCGATTTAAAAGTGGCCATACTCCGGCGCAAACCATCGGCTTCGGCGGGTGTAAATCCTGCCGCAACAATGGCAATCTCCATGGCTTGCTCCTGAAATAGCGGAACACCCAAGGTTCGGCCCAGAATCTCTTCCAGTTCTTTCGAGGGAAATTCCACCGGTTCCTGACCACTACGTCGCCTTAAATACGGATGCACCATATCGCCCTGAATGGGGCCAGGCCTTACAATCGCCACTTCTATAACCAGGTCGTAAAATGTTTCTGGCTTCAAGCGAGGCAGCATCGACATTTGCGCCCGGCTTTCAATCTGAAAAACCCCAACCGTGTCGGCATGGCCAATCATTTCATACACCTTCGGATCATCCTGTGGAATGTTGGCCAGCGTAAGATCAAGACCATAATGCTGTTTGGCCAGATCAAAAGCTTTGCGGATGCAGGTGAGCATGCCCAAGGCCAGCACGTCCACTTTCATAAACCCCAGCGTCTCAATGTCGTCTTTGTTCCATTCAATGCAGGTGCGGTCTTCCATGCGGGCATTCAGGATGGGACACAGCTCATGCAGTTTTCCCCGGGTGATGACGAACCCACCGGTGTGCTGCCCCAATTGCCGCGGAAAGCCGATGTACTGCCCGGTTAGTTCCAGCACCTTGCGTAAGTGTGGATCATGGACATTGAAACTGCCTGATGGAACAGGTTTGCCCCGGAACCAGTCTTCCGTAAACTCATACTTCGATTTGGAAAGCACATTGATGGCATCGGTGGACAAGCCCATCACCTTTCCCACATCGCGCACGGCGCCTTTCCAATGCACCTGCGTGACGGTAGCCACAATGCCAGCCCGGTCGCGCCCGTACTTTTCGTAGATGTACTGCATGATTTCCTCCCGTCGCTCATGTTCGAAATCGACATCAATATCAGGCGGTTCGTTGCGCTCGTCGCTCATAAACCGGGCAAACAGCAATTTGAATTTAGCGGGATTCACCGAAGTGATGCCCAGACAAAAGCAAACCACCGAGTTGGCCGCCGAACCACGTCCCTGGCACAGAATTCCTCGGGCGTTGGCTTCGCGTACGTAATCGTACACCGTCAGAAAATAAGAGGCGTAATCCTTCCGCCCAATAAATTCCAGTTCCATGTCGATGGTGGCTTTAATCTTTTCAGGAACCGACTCGCCAAAACGCTCTTTGGCCCCCTTCCAAACCAGGTAAACCAGTTCCTCCATTGGCGTGCGGCCGTCGCTGGTAATTTCTTCCGGATAACGATATTTCAATTCATCCAGTGAAAACTGACAGGCCTCTGCGATTTCCTTCGTGCGTTCGATCGCTTCGGGATATTGCCGGAAAAGACGATGCATTTCTTCTGACGGTTTCAGGTAGCGTTCGGCGTTTTGGTGTAGTTTGAAACCTGCGGATTGGATGGTGCATCGCTCCCGGATGCAGGTCAGCACATCCTGCAATTCGCGCCGTTCAGACGAATGATAATGCACATCATTGGTTGCCACCATCGAGATGCCCAATTTCGTTTCCAATTGAGCAAGGCGAAACAACTTCTTGTGGTCGTTGCCGCTGTACGAGAAGCTTGCTCCAAGGTAAAGGCTGTTGCCCAAAGCTTCCTTGTATTCCTCCAAAGCCTTGATAAATTCGGGGTGAAAGTCGAAATCGGTATTGAGCGATGCCGGCGGCACCACGATAAATTTTATGCCTTGGGCATGATCATAGACGTCTGCTTTGTACAAATGACATTGGCCCTTTTCCGCCCGGAGATTTCCTTTGGTTAGTAGCGACGAAAGGCGGCTGTAGGCATCTTTGTCTGTGGAATAAGCCAGCAGGCTTGGCCCGTCCAGCAAGTCGAGCCGGCAGCCGGGAATTAAACGGATCGCCTTTCCCCGTGCCTCCGCATGGGCACGAACAATACCCGCCAGCGTGTTGCGGTCGGTAATGGCAATCGCCTGGTAACCCAATTCAGCTGCCCGTTCCACCATTTCCTCCGGATGCGAGCCACCGCGGAGAAAGGAAAAGTTGGTGGTTACCTGTAGCTCTGTGTAGTTCATGTCCATCAAATTCCAAGTTTCAAATTCCAAATTCCAAGCGACCGAAGGGAGTCCCGGCGAAGTCGGGATTTCAAATTCCAAAAAAATCACCGCAGAGGCGCAAAGGCGCAGGGTGGTTTTTGTTTCTTATTTCTTATTCGATGTTTCTTATTTTATTCTTTCTGAAAAACTTTCTATTCCGCTTGTTAACATGAATGAGTTTTGTATTCCAAAATCACCGCAGAGGCACAAAGGTGCAGGGTGGTTTTTGTTTCTTATTTCTTATTCGATGTTTCTTATTTTATTCTTTCTGAAAAAAACTTTCTATTCCGTTTGTTAAAACGAATGGGTTTTGAGTTCCAAAATCACCGCAGAGGCGCAAAGGCGCAGGGTGGTTTTTTATTTCTTATTTCTTATTCGATGTTTCTTATTTTATTCTTTCTGAAAAAACTTTCTATTCCGCTTGTTAAAACGAATGGGTTTTGAGTTCCAAATTCACCGCAGAGGCGCAAAGGCGCAGGGTGGTTTTTGTTTCTTATTTCTTATTCGATGTTTCTTATTTTATTCTTTCTGAAAAAAACTTTCTATTCCGTTTGTTAAAACGAATGGGTTTTGAGTTCCAAAATCACCGCAGAGGCGCTACGTGCTTTATTGCTCAATTAACTGTTTTCGAAAAAACGAATACTTCAACAGCTTTTAAAAGCTTGTATGGGCGAAAGGTGGGGCGTCATTATTTAATGACAGCTTACTCACCAAAAGGTGGCGTCATTAAATAATGATGGCTTCCCCCGCAAGAAGTAGAGCTTTCATCATTTAATGATGGCTTCCCTGATAAAAAGTGGAGGCGTGACTATTTAGTCATGACTTCCCTGATAAAAAGTGGAGGCGTGACTATTTAGTCATGGCTTCCCCGGCAAGGAGTGGGCACGTGTAGGTTTGTACACGCCCCAATCTGCGAATAAGCAACCGATTAGATCAACAGCATGCCCTACACGCTTAATATTTATCCTTTTCAGGGACGTTTTTATGCCTCCTTTCTTTTTCGGATTTTTTCCTTCGATATTCATTATTGAAAATTTGTTATTGGTTATTTTCCATCAGATCCTTCTTGTGTCTAATTAAAACCAAGTAGCTCTCTTAATAATCAACTTTATTACGCTCCGGCCACCTTCACGCAAAATAGCCATGCAAAAACCATTGCGTTTTGCCACCTCCGTACAGTCCAAGCCTGAACAGCCAGTAACGAGCACCGCTTTCATCCTCCACCTGGTAATAGTCTCTTGGCGGCCCCGTTTGAAGCCACCATTCCTGTTCAATCCGCTCCGGTCCGTCAGCCCGGGCAATCCGAATGATCTCGCCCCGATACCGGAAGTGCAAGGGTGGATAATCAGGTAGCGGAACCATCACCTCAATGGGTTCGGGACGGGGCAGCAGATGGAGCGGACGGGGACGATCGGTGCGCCATGCTGTCTCCGGCTGTTCTTCCAGCGAAGCGACCGCCTTTATTGAATGCTCCGGCCAATGATGCTCTTGTGGCAGGTACCGGTGAATGGCTTTCTCCCCCACTTTGCCGGCAATGTTGTCCAGCAATTCAGCAATGGAAGCCTGATCGCTGTTGCCCATTCCCCATAAAGCTTCCTGTGCTTCACTAACCTCCTCAACCAGCGTTGCTTCCAGCACGAACAGCTCAATCCCAAGCGCGGGCTCAATGTCGGAGATTTTCAGTTCGAATAGTTTGAACAGATGTGCTGCATTGCGCGATGCCCGGTTGGTACCGATACTGATTTGCACGGTCTCGCCATCGATGCGGTAGCCTTTCAAAGTTCCCGTACGCATGCCTTTTCCTTCCCTGAAAAACCGTTCGCACAGCATGTCCAGCAAGCGCTTGATGGCAATTTCAATTCCACCGGCTGTGCAGATAGGCTCCAAGCAAGGCAGCCGTTCCTGGAAAACAGGAGCTGGCTGCACCGCTTGTAAAACTTCGGGTTCCGTTCCCAAAGCCTGTCCCAACCGGCTAAGCAGCACATCGCCAAAACGCCGGCGCAGGTTCGTGCGGGGAATGCCAATCAACTGTCCGATTTGCCTAAACCCAAGCTTTTCCAGCCGTTGTAAAATCACAGCATCCAGCCGCAAAGCAACAGGTGGAAGTGACTGAAGCGCTTCGGCCTGCCTGCCTGGTTCAACAATTGGACTGCTGCTACCATAGCGCGCCATGGCCCATGCCGAGCCGATGGTATCGGCGATGGCAGCCCGCACATCGTAGCCACCTTTGCTCAGGCGGCTTGTGATCGATTCAAGATAGAAAAGCTCCCCGCCCCACAAATGCGCACAGCCCGACAGATCGAGAATCAGTCCGTCCGGCGGATCGGTGGCAACTACCGGCGTATAGCGCAGGCACCATTCCGCCAGATCTTTCAGCAGTTTACCTTGCGCTGCCGGATCGTTGGGAAATACTTCGACTGAAGGAAGGATGGCCCGCACATCGGCCACCACCATGCCCGGTTTAATACCTTCGCGGCTCAGGGTACGGCTCGAAGCCCGGACCACCATCCGCCCACGTTCGGGAGCATAAAGCAAAAAAGGCTTGTCCCGAAGTTCGGGATGCAACCGGACCAGCCTGTCCGTGGCAAAATGAGGAAACCAAATGGACAGGTAGCGTTTAGGCATAATGCTTTTCTTTTTTTGATGATTGTGATTCGGAAACAGCCTGGTTGGGGACGGATACATGTCGGAATACTCCAGCTCGCCATTCCAGTTGCCAGATCCCCGGACGGCCATTGCGAATCTTTTCCAGTTCCACCTCCCAGCGGGGAAATCCTACGCCGGGCAGCTTGCCTTCCGACCGGCTTGGCAAGGGTTTAATCCGCCATCGGGATACGCAGGTCAGGCTACTCATTGCGCCCGAACGGCAACGATGTACAAAGCCGGTTACGCGGCTATCCTCAACAGCCAGTTGCAACCGCCGCGACTCGGCAAAACTGATATCCTTCAGTTCAGCAACAACAGCTGCAAGTGTTTTACATTTCAGGCCCTGCTCCATCACCCAAAGAGCGTCTTTGTCGCGCCTGACATCAATAAAAATAACACGGTGCGGCTCAATTCCGAAGAATTTTAGTGCGGGCGGAAACAGCTTTCGCCCCTTGCCAATCCACAGGCAACTACCACCTTTTTTCATGAGAACATGCAGTAGCCCGGCCATAAAACCATTTGATGCGGCGGCACATGCCTCGGTAGGACTGACAAACTCATGGATTGCTCCGGCAGGAAAAGTGCCACCAGGAAATGCCCGATCCACCGGCCCCAATCCAAAATCAAGCCGCTGCCCATCCATCCCGGAACTGAATCCTTCCATGGTCATAATCTGCTCTCTCAGTTGCCTGATCATCTCTTTTTTTCCGCCCAACTCCTTCATCGATTGAAAATTATTCTTAGATTTGTTATTATTAATAACAATTTATTGTTTTTAAATATAACAAATGAATCAGAAAGCACAAAAAATTTTCTTCGCCGGAAACATCAAATTCCTGCGGGAACGGCGTAAAATGAGCCAGGAAGCCCTTGCTGCCAAGTTGGGATTAACCCGTGCTAAATTGGCAGCCATTGAGGCTGGTAACACCAAGTCGCCGCAACCGGCAGATTACCTGAATTTTTCAGAATTTTTCAAAATCAGCATTGACACCCTGCTAAAGATTGAGCTTTCAAAATTGGGTGAAATAAAGCTTCGGGAGCTGGAAGCCGGAAACGATGTATATATCCGCGGAGGGAACCTCCGGGTGCTGGCTATTTCGGTAGATCGGTCGAACAATGAAAACGTGGAGTATGTTCCGGTAAAAGCCAAGGCAGGGTACATGGCCGGCTGCAACGATCCGGAGTTTATCGCTTCTCTTCCCAAATTTTCACTTCCCAACCTGCCGGCTCAGGGAACGTTCCGCATCTTTCCATCAACCGGAGATTCGATGTTGCCTGTTCCGGAAAACAGTGATATCATTGCCCAGTATGTGGCCGACTGGACAAGCATCAAGGCCGATACGCCCTGCATTATCATTCTGAAAGGACAACAGGATTTTGTTTTCAAAATGACAACCGTGCATGCAGATGGCACGATTTTGTTGAAATCGCTGAATACCGCCTATGCGCCGTACACTGTAGAAGCCAATGATGTGATGGAAATTTGGCAGTTTTACGCCTATACCAGCCGGGAATTTCCGGAGGCCCGATCAGAAATGGCAACCGTACTGACAGCCATCAGAAACCTGGAGGAAAAAATCGGGCAACGATCAAACTCCTAAAAACACCAGCCTGTCTTCTCCTTAAAAATGGGGATGAACTTCATGAATACTTCAGTTGAAGGCTAGCCATCGCGTTCAGTCTCCGACTTAAAGCGACTCGGCTTTTTAACATACCTACTGCAGGAGAGCCAGTTTGAAACCACCTTTTCAGCCTCCCCAACAATACCAATAATTAGGGATTGCAGCTCCTTCCCGCTCCTGTTACTTTTGCTTTCGAAATATTTAGCAGGGCAGCATGACAGCCTGCACACGTAAATTTAAATTATACACCTTGATTAAACATACCACTTATTCAGCAATTGTGATCATTTTTTTGATCCTGGTTCGCAGCACCATGCTGGCTTCAGGACAAACAAGCACGGCGCAAATCAGTGGAAACGTAAGCTCCAGCACGGGCGAATCGCTGCCAGGTGTCAGCCTCGTGTTGGGTGATTTGAACCTGGGAACCATCACCGACATTGAAGGAAATTTTCGGCTTGACCACATTCCCGAAGGAAACTACGAGTTGCAAGCCAGCTGCATGGGTTTTGAATCCTTTCAGAAAAATGTGCAAGTAAGTTTGCATGAACAGATCAAGCTGAACATCGTTTTACAGGAAAAAACCTATTCGATTAACGATGTTGTGGTGAGCGGAAAATCAGCCACCCGCCGCGTCATTGAGCAAGCCTACCAAGTTTCATCGGTTTCTGCAAAGGACATGTTCAACAGCACCGCCGATGCCAAAGCTGTGATGAACCGAATTTCGGGAGTCCGCATACAAGAAGACGGGGGGCTGGGTTCGAACATCGACTTTACGCTGAATGGCTTTTCAGGCGATCAGGTGAAATTTTTCATGGACGGCATCCCGATGGACAATTTTGGTTCTTCGCTGGGGCTGGGTGATCTTCCGGTGAATATGATTGAACAGGTAGATGTGTACAAAGGAGTGGTCCCGGTTTGGTTGGGCACTGATGCGCTGGGTGGTGCGGTCAATATTATCACCAACCGGAAAAACGACTACCTGGATGCGTCTTATTCCATCGGCTCGTTTAATACGCACCGGGCTTCGCTTAATGGCGCTTACACCAATCCGGAAACCGGTTTTACGGTTCGGGGAAATTTCTTCTATAATTATTCGGACAACAATTATGACGTGCTGGCCGAAATCGTTGAAAACAATACCATTGTTGATACGGCCGAAGTGGAGCGGTTTCATGACCGGTACCGCTCGGGAACCATCAAACTTGAAACAGGATACATCAATAAAAAATACGCCGACAACCTGCTGTTGGGAATCATGGCATCGGCCAACGACAAAGAAGTTCAGCATGGCGCTACCATGCATACGGTTTATGGTGGCATTATGCGCAACAGTCAATCCCTGATTCCTACCCTGCGCTACAGCAAGAAGAACCTGTTGGCTGATGGACTGGATGTGAGCCTGTACAGCGCTCTGAACTTCAGCGAATCACAAGTCATCGACACCCTCCGCGGCGTACGCTACAACTGGCTTGGAGAAAGAACGATTTCGGAAACCAGCGATGGACAAGTGTCAAACAATGGCGAGTTTTTTAGAACTTTCACCACTTTGAATGAAGAAGAGTTTACCAGCCAGCTGAATGCAGGCTATGCGCTCAGCACCCGAAGTTCGCTGGCATTCAACTATGCATTCAATTACTTTCACCGGAAAGCCTTTGATACCGAAAACCCGGATAACATCGATAACCGGTTTCCCAAGTCAATGACCAAGCAAGTCCTTGGGCTGGCTTATAAATTCGACCCAAATCCGAAGTGGAGCATGACTTTATTTGGAAAGTTGTTTTTCCTAAAAGCCAAAACCTCAAAAGAATTTGATTTTGCGCTAGAGACTCAGCGAACAGAAGCTATTGAAAACAGCCAGCAAAATTGGGGGTATGGTTTTGCCTCCACCTATTTTGTGCTGCCGCAACTTCAGCTGAAAACCTCGTATGAGCACACTTCCCGCATGCCCATGCCGCTCGAAATTTTTGGCAATGGTTTGTTTGTGGATGCCAATCCTGATCTGGGACCTGAGCAAAGCGACAATTTCAACATCGGAACAGAATATCGGCTTAATCTGAATCAGCAACACCGGTTGGCCATAGGCAGCAGCTTTGTTTATCGCGAAGCCGACGATTTAATCTATACGGTTGTGACAGTTTCGAGCCCAAAAACCCATTACGACAACTTGAATAAAACCCGCGTGCTGGGCGTTGAAGGCAATTTTCAGTACAACTGGAAAGAGCTGTTTCACTTGGGAGCCAACGTCACTTTTCAGGACATCACCGACCAGGCCGAGCTGATTTACAACGAATCGTACACAGGCACCGGTTGGCAAAAGAACTTTCACCACGGATTTCGATTGCCCAACAAGCCCTATTTCTTTGGCAACGCGAATGCAGGATTGACTTTACATGAATTGAAGCAGCCGGGTTCATCCTTAAGCCTGAATTACTTTTTCAATTTTGTGGAACAGTATTTCTTAACCTGGGCCGAAATGGGATCGACAAACGACAAGTACGTGATTCCGCGCCAAATTTCACACGACATGGAAGTGGGCTACAGCTTTCAAAACGGAAAATACAACCTGTCAGCCGAATGCCGCAATATTTTTGATACGCGTTTGTACGACAAATATTACCTGCAGAAACCCGGCCGCTCCTTCAGTATTAAATTGAGATACACGATATAAAACACGTAATTACAAACTAATTCACACAAAATGAAACGATTCAAAAACATCAAATTAATAGCCCTGTTTGCAGTACTCTTCGGAGGCAGTCTGCTCCTGAACTCCTGTGGTGACAATGATAATCCGGTAGATGAATACACGGGCGATGATGCCTACGTGCTGTCGTTGGCCTACCAGGGAACCGATGGTAACTTTACTTACTACAGTGTTCAGTTTGAAGATGTCATGAGCGGAAAACTCTCCGCCCTGGGACAAGGATTTGACCAGCTCGGGTACTTCACCTACAACCAGATTGGCGATAAAATATACAGCACCGGAGGCATGGGAACCAACAACATCATTGGCTTGGAGAAAGATGCCAATGGAAATTTGCAGGAAATTGGCGGCGTATCGTCGTTTGACAATAGCCTGAACGACGTGGTTGAAACCGAGGGCAACAAGCTGCTGTCAGTTGAAATGTCGTCCACATCCGATGTGGTGACCTTGCACATCATCGATCCGGAAACAGTAACCATCAACAGCTCCAACAGCACCGCCGTTTCAAATCTTACCGATTTGACCGGGACTTCGTTCTCCGGCATGGTACAAAGCGGCAACTACGTTTTTGTGAGTTTCTACATCAGCGATCCGGCAACTTATGCCACCAACCACACCGATGTTGCCCAGGTGGCCGTTTTTTCCTATCCTGAATTGGAATTTGTGAAAGTGATTGAAGACACGCGCACCGGCCCAATTGGCGGTTTTGGAACCAACTCCGGCCTGACAAAAGATGAATCGGGAAATGTGTATGCGCTTTCGCATTCCAATCCGGCCAACGGGTACAGCCAGTTCACCAACGATGCGGGTATTCTGCGCATCAATAGTGGCGACACCGAATTCGATGAAAATTACCTGTTCGATTTCGATGCCGTAACCGACGGCAAAACAACCGCCCACCTGGTTTATTTGGGCAATGGGAAAGTATTTGCTGAAATGAATATGCAAGATCGAAGTGAGCAAGCCACCTGGTCGGATAGCCCGCTAAAACCAGCCGTACTCGACTTGCAAAACAAAACAATCAACTACATTGAAGATGTACCCGAGCACGCCGGACTTGGACGAAAACTGGCCGCATCGGCGCTGTATGATGGAACCAGCATTTACCTCTGCGTTCCAGAAGACGTGAGCATTTATGTTTACAAAATTGACCCTTCAAACTACACAGCAACAAAAGGCGCTGAAGTGGAAGCCAACTTCGTAGCCGGATTCTTCAAACTATAACACTTGCTAAAGAAAATTGGAATACCAGGTTGATCGCAAAGGATCAACCTGGTATTCGCTGTGTCGGGCAGTTTCAACTTGAATGAATAGAAAATGAGCATCTTAAAAAGCAAACTACGAAAACTGAACAGCTGGCTGCATTTGTGGCTTGGATTAAGTTCAGGGATCATTGTATTTATTGTCAGCATTACAGGCTGTATCTCGGTATTTGAGCAAGAAATAAAAGATGCGCTGGAACCCTGGCGGTTCGTGGAAGCGCAAGACAAGGATTTTGTCCCGCCGAGCCAGTTAATTGATACGGCCTTGGTTTACATGCCCGGCCAAACACCTACGGGACTGACCTACGAAGATCAGGAAGGAGCGGCAGCCGTAGGATTCTGGCATACAGTGGACGGTGAACGGGCCTTTAGTGTTGTTTTTATGAATCCCTACACCGGCGCCTTCCTAAAAAAACAGACGCCAGTAGGTCCGCACTCCTTCGATTTTTTCCATTTCATCATGGACGGGCACCGGGCGTTGTGGTTGCCACACCCCATTGGCAGATCAATTGTGGGGGTGGCCACGCTGATCTTTTTGGCTTTATTAATCACCGGATTGGTTTTGTGGTGGCCCCGAAAATGGAAAAAATCCAATGTAAAGAAGGCTTTTTCAATCAAAACAAAAAATGGTTTTCGACAATTGAACTACGACCTGCACAATGTCCTTGGCTTTTATGCGCTGACCTTTGCGTTGGTTGTGGCGATCACCGGTTTGGTGTGGAGCTTTCAATGGTTCGAGAACTCGGTTTATTACTTAACATCCGGTGGTGAAAGCCATGCGGAACATGCTCACCCTCATTCCGATGTTTCTATGGCTGGCGTGTTGGTCAATGATTCCATTCCAGCTATTGACCGGGCATTTTATCTGACATTGGAGCAAGAGCCCAATCCACAACGCATATACATGACACCCGCTTTGACCGAAGCCGATGAATCTATCGAAATTCTTTTTTTCAAAGACAAGGGGAAGTTCTACAACCACAACACGTACTTCTACGATCGCTACACGCTGGAGCCCCTGAGGGTAGACGGAGACCGTTTCGAAGAAGCCTCGTTTGCCGACCAGCTTTCGGAGATGAATTACGACCTGCACACCGGGAGCATCTGGGGGCTTCCCGGAAAAATTCTCGCCTTCTTTGTCAGCCTGATTTGCGCCAGCTTGCCGGTCACTGGGTTTCTGGTTTGGTTCAAAAAAAGACGAAGTAACAAAAGCCAGCAACGCCTGTTTGCTGCTCAATTTTCAGAATAGCGGTGCTTCAGGTTTTCAACCGAAGAGATGGTTCTTTTTCTAATAAAATGAGGCTGTCCAAAAA
>NZ_LGIA01000223.1 GCF_001270965.1 Sunxiuqinia dokdonensis
ATCCATTCCTTACCGTCAGCTCTTTGTTGAAGGTGAGTATGACTTAGTTTAGTTATATCTGAGAATGAAAGTCCGATGTTTCGGTTCAATGCATTGATTACAAATTCCTAAATGCCTTCGATGTTTTCATCAAAAAGGAATTTAATAATACTCAAAATACGGCATGGAATTATCACAAACACCTGAGGCGGGTTTTGAATCTAGCGATCTCGTTGGATTATATCGATAAGAATCCCTATTCAAAATTTAAAGTCGGTCTGGACGAAACCCACCGTGAGATTCTTTCAACTGAGGAGCTAAAGAGGATTGAAGAAAAACAGATCCAGATTGAACGATTGGCTGTTGTTCGCGATATTTTTGTATTTGCGTGCTATACCGGACTTTCATTCTCAGATATAACTAAACTAAGTCATACTCACCTTCAACAAAGAGCTGACGGTAAGGAATGGATCATTATCAATCGCAGCAAAACGAACAACAGGTGCCGGATCCCACTGCTTCCCAAAGCGAAGGAGATATTGAAAAAATACGAAGATTATCCGAAAATCTCCGGCAAGGCGATTCTTCTTCCGGTTTTGACTAACCAGAAAATGAACAGCTACCTGAAGGAATTAGGGGATATCTGCGGTATCAATAAGAATATTACCATGCACATTGCGAGACACACTTTTGCGACAACAGTAACCCTCAGCAATGGTGTCCCCATTGAAACCGTGTCAAAACTCCTTGGGCACTCGTCGCTTAAAACTACCCAGATCTATGCCAAAGTACTCGATCAAAAAATCGCGGAGGACATGGAATTACTGGAATCAAAATTGAATCAAGTTTGAATAGTCAGAATGACTTCTGCGAAACAGACGGGTACAAGAAGGGAAGCTATGTTCCGATGATTTTTGAAGTAAAAACGGCGAAGGCTAACCTGCCCCCGCTAATGCTCCAAGCCTTTGTAAATCTGCTAGCCCGCTCGGAACAGACTGATGATACAAGATATAGTCCACCGCCTTTTGAGCCATTGATGAAGCTGTCAAAAGTATTTTTTTATCTTCCTTAAATTTGCAGATCCAGCTTTTGATATAGGCGGCACTGTTATCAATCGTCGCATGTTGGATACCGGTCAAGTAACACAGGTAAGCTGCCCCCATTTCGGCCACAAGTTCTTCAACACTATAATCAGTAGACCCGAACTTGTGATTTGGCAACTTTTCATGCCTTCCTGTTCGGTTGATGTGACCTGTGGCGTGAGTTGCTTCATGATACAAAACTGAATAATATTGTTCATCTTGATAGAAAGTGCGTGGGTTTGGCATTCCAATATAGTCTCCTGCTGGTGAATAAAAGGCATGGGACTGATTCAATCTGATTTCAGGACAATTAGACCAGCAATCGATTAACTTTTCAGCCTGGTCAATCGGATCAAAATCGTGATCATAGGCTTCAGTCGTTGGAATTTTACTTTCATCAATCCCCTCGGTTTGTTTCAGATTGAAAACCGTGTAATACCGAAGCAACGGGATTCTATCAATATTACCGTCTTTATCTTCCTTATCCAATAGCTTCCAAAACACGACAGGGAAACCTTTTTCACCTCTCGAAACATGGCCTCCCATTTCTTTCACTTGTTTGAAGGTAAGAAAAAACGGGCATCCGAATTGATCAGCGACGGTAAGCAGAAACCAAAAGTTAAACCCACGATATACCTTCTTATAAACCAGGTTCTGTGGAAAACCAGTTTCAGCTTTCCATGGCATCTGCCACGGGATGATACCTTTCTCAAGGCGTTCGATAATCAGGTTGGTAACCATTTCATAAATGTCGAATGAATTATTCATAAGATTGCGCCGCTTGCCCTGCGGACTTTTTATGGCTTCTGGCACGCCGTTAAACTTAAATTTTTGGCGTACCACAATTGAGTTGTCCCGGATGAGATCAACGGGGTGCATGTCAGGTTTTCCTTGTGGAGCAAATGTGTGATTTGGGAAGGGAAAAGCTGAACGCATCTGAAGGAAACGAGCCACGAGAAGCGAGTTCCCCTTTACCGTTCCGGGAAGCGAAATAACTTTGACGGAAATTTGAGTGAACAGGCAACCTAAAAACAAATTCTCCAGAATAGCAATGGGAACGAATAAAAAATGGGCACTCCGCCCCTGTAGTTCAAAAGGGATTTCCTCTTCCGACAGAGACTTCTTTATCTGCCACAGCCGAAAGGAAACTTCAGAATTCCGATTCTCCGCAATCAGAACATAGCAGTGTGCGGGGTCGTGGGCAGTAATAGGCTACACTTCCACCGAGATGCGACCTCAGCGGTGTTTTATTTTAGTTAGCAGAATGTTGCAATGTACTTATTTGAACGGGACTCGAAATCGTATCGATGTGTTTTCGATTGATAATCAAATCAGTACAAAGAAAAAGTAGTAAAATTTTATTACTGTGCTGCTATGGGAGAGAGGAATATTTTTATCCCCGCAAAAAAATCATCGGTGTATCATGCATCAATACAAAAAGCATAGAGCTGGATTGGAAATTAGTACGCATGTTTTCATGGAATTCAAATGAAATATCCCTAATTCTATCATTTCGTTTCGACAAAAACAATATCGAATTGTCGATTTAAATTGACATGATGCGGGAAGGTGAGATGAATCTCCGGGGATTATAGGATAGTACGAGGTTAAAAGAATACGGAAGATCGATGTACAGTTGAGTTTGGGACATCATAAAAGGCTGCCCACAATGGACAGCCTCTATTACCAATCGTTAGATCCATTCTAACTAAACTAACTAACTAACTAACTAAACTTATTTTTTCACATATCGATACATTTCAGAAGCGGCCAGTAGTAGCGCTCCCACACCAAAGTTGGATGTTGAATTCTCGTCGACTACCTGGCCGGGAATGGCGCGTTCTCCAATAGGCTGCACATAGCCGACGTGTCCATTTTCCTGAATGCCGGTGGAGGTCAAATAATTCCACCCTTGCAGCGCCGTTGCCAAGTATTCTTGCTCCGAAAGCAATCCATTATTGATTCCCCAAAGGTAGCCATAGGTAAAAAAGGCTGTTCCGCTGGTTTCCGGGCCGGGTGCGTGTTCCGGATCCAGAATGCTGCGTGTCCAATATCCTTCTGGTTGCTGGGCATTTTTCAGGGTCTCAGCCATCTTTTGATAAACCGAAACAAACTCATAGCGGTGGATGTAATCTTCGGGTAAGTCCTGGAGGATCTTAGCCAAGCCGGCAAACAACCATCCATCGCCCCGGGCCCAAAAGTCTTTGAATCCGTTTGTCGATTTGTGCTTGGGATAGACATACTTGGCATCGCGGAAAAACAGGCCGGTTTCCTCATCATACATGATGCTTTTGGCATAGGCGAAGTACTCGTGCAGTTTCTCCAAGTACCGTTCATTACCCGTCACATGATACAGTTTCGTCATAACCGGCATCACCATATACAATCCGTCAACCCACCACCAGTAATCCGAGCTGTCGGTGGCCATCTGGTATTCCATCACGTCGAGCGCACGGGCAATTTTAGTCGAATCTTTGGGGTCGGTCAGGTGAAACAGATCGATGTAAGTTTGAAAACAAATCTGCCAGTCGCCGAACAGGACAAAATCATCCTTCTCACCATAGTGATATTTCCATTCGGCCTTGTTATCCGATTTGGCTCCTTTCCATTCATTTTTCTCCGCCCAGGCTTGCGAATAATCCAAGTAAGCCTGAAGCCCGGTGATTTTATACGCTTCTATATTTCCCGTGTGATAGGCAGCATGATCCCAAAAAGCCCATTGATGTTCGGGATTTTGTTGTTGCCAGTAATCGTTTACCTTAATCAGCGTGGTTTTTACGGCTTCGGCTGCCGGCAAATTCTCCGGTTGTTTTTCGGCACAAGAAAAAGTCAACGACAAAAGTAACCCCACAATGAAAATTTGTGAGAAGTTGATTCGTTCGTTCATCATTCTAAATACATTTAAAGATAAGGACTTGCAAAAGGCATTTCACAGCATAAGATCGTAAAAAGATGATTATTTCTGAACGGTCTGTGAATCAAAAACAGACAAGTCCCATTCGTCCTGCCATTTGATGACTGGTTTCTCATTTTCGAAGGTGATTGGCAGCCAGATGTAGCGTCCGTCAATGGGATCTTTTGGGCGCCAGCGGTCAGCCATGAAAATGTAGGCATCATCCATACCCTGAACTGGCAGAACAAAAGTACTTTGCGACTCAAAAGTCAGGTCGGAACCGTCGCCCACGCAAGGATTTCCGAGCTGCTCCCAAGGCCCCCAAATGGAGCTGGCTACTGCCGATCGCGCAGCATTTGGATCCCAGCCGGTACACCCCGAGGCGATCAGGTAATAAGTGTTGTTGCGCTTAAGAATGGCTGGCGCCTCATTGTGTCCGCCCGGAAACAGACGGGTGTATTTTCCAGTAAAATCGGTGTAGTCCGATGTTAGTTCGGAGATATGCAAGGTTAAATTATCTTCCGAAGAATGGATGTGATACGCGGTTCCATCGTCATCAACAAACAAAGTCATGTCGCGCGACATCTGTCCTCCTTCAAAATCACGGGCCACAAACAAGCCTTTTTTCAACGCTTCCATCCACTCGGGTGTCCACCACTCCAGTTCGGATTCAAAAGTCTGATTCTTCTCAGCTTCGGTATATTCCATGGGCCACTGGCCGGCATTGGGGCGAAGCGAACGTAGGTAGGTGAAAGGTCCGGTAACCTGATCACTAACGGCTACGGCTGTCCGGGCAGCCTCATAGCCTTTTTCTTTCAGTTCCAAATGGAACCACATCACAAACTTCCCGGTTTCTGCATTGTAAATGACCTTGGGACGTTCCATTACACAGCCCTTTTCTATGTCAGCTCCTTCTTCCTCAACTGAAGCTAACGCAATTCCTTCGTTTTTCCAGTTGTAAAGATCGGTAGATGAATAGCAACCGATTCCAACCAAAGCCGAATTTCCGCCTCGGCCAGCGGTTTTGTGCTCGCCAAACCAGTAGTACACGCCTTCGTGAAACAGGATTCCACCGCCATGAGCATTGATATGAACGCTGTCGGAATCCAACCATATTTCACCAGGTTGAAAGTTGTTATGGTACCTTTTTTCTGAATCGGTTGAGTTGGGACTTGAACAGGCAAAAGCAAAAGCTGCCATGCTGAAAAGCGAAAGGATTTTGATCCGTTTGAAAGTAGAAATTGGAATTGTCATGATTAGAAAGTTATGTTATTAAGTAAGTATCAATCAAAATTTCGTGAGCCTTTTTCGAAAATTGAAAAAAGCCAAGGAACCCCGATGCTGGAAACGGCTCGCCATGCGTTCCGAAAAATAGCACTGGTTTCTGCGTCCAAAAATAAGGGAAGGGAATTTGGAAGAGTGCCAGAAAAACAAAAGAAACTATAACAAAATCGATCTTTGTTTCGATTTTTATTTTCGTGGAATCCCTAACAGCCAGTGGGGTAGGGTGAAACTCAAATTTTCGCCAAATCATCAGAACGGAAAAACAGCTCCACTAATTTTGTTTGTTGTACCGTTCAATGTACTCTTTGGGCGTACATCCATAAAACTCCTTGAAGCAGCGTGTAAAATACGACGGACTGGCAAATCCAACCATGTAAATTATTTCGGAGATGGATCGTTTTTGCTGCACAAGCAAGCCGGCTGCATGTTTCAGGCGCTGGTTGCGAATAAACTCTTTGGCCGTTTGGCCGGTAAGTGCCTTAATCTTCCGATATACATTATTCATACTCACCCCCAAATCAGTAGCAAACAGCTCGACATCAAAGTTTGAGTCATCCAAATGTTTATTAACCGACTCCACAGCATTCTTCAGGAAAATCTCGTCGAGCGAAGGCAACTCCACCGTTTCAGGCTGAAGAATTTGTTCTTTCTTGATTCGTTCGTGCATGGTGCGCCTGATATCAAAAATATTCTGAATTTTCAGCTTCAGGGCAAGCAGGTCAAATGGCTTGAAGATATAGTCGACGGCACCAAGTCTCAGCCCCTTTATTTCATCTTCGTGCATGGTTTTGGCAGTCAGAAAAATCAGCGGAATGTGTGATACGGTGATATCTTTGCGAATCTGCTGACAAAGTTCAAAACCATCCAGCTTGGGCATCATGATATCAGAGATGACGAGGTCGGGGAATACGGCCCTGGTTTTTTCCAGGCCTTCTTGCCCATTATAAGCATTCATCACTCGAAATTCGGAAGACAGGCCAGACACCAAAAATTCATTCAACTCCGTGTCATCTTCAACCACCAGAATCAACGGTTTTTCTTCCGGTCCAATGGCCCTTGAAGTCAAAGCCACATCGGCTTCGTCAGGGGTTTCATCAGCGGGTACAGCGGTTTCCGACAAACGGATTTCGCTGGCCATTTCCTCACCGGATTGGATTGGTAAGATGACACTAAAACAACTTCCTTTTCCTGGTTCGCTTCGTACTTCGATGCGCCCTTGGTGTTGTTCCACCAGTGCTTTCGATAAAAACAGCCCAATGCCTCCAGTGCTCTGGGTGCGAAGCTGGTTGACCTGGTAAAAGCGACCGAATACTTTATCGATGTGTTCTTTTTCAATCCCAATTCCGGTATCCTCAACTTCCATGCGAATCAACGAATGGCCTTTTTGCACCTCTTCGAGTCGGGCACGCAAATCAATTCGTCCCCCATCGGGAGAATATTTGAATGCATTGGAAACCAGGTTGAAAAGCACTTTTTCAATTTTATCCGGATCAACAAAGGCAGCCAAAGGGCTTTGTTCTATGGTGATATTTAGCTTCATTCCGCGCGATTCGGCCATCGGTTTGAACGACAGATAAACCTCATTGATCATCTCTGCCAAATCAGAACGCTGAAGATGCATATGGTCCAGTACACCCATCTCAACCTTCCGGAACTCCATCAATTCGTTGACCATGCGCAACAATTTGTTGGCACTTTTCTGAATCAGGCCTGCCTGCTTTATTCCATAACTACTCAGTGTTTTATCAGCCATCAGCTCTTTTGCCGGACCAAGAATCAAGGTGAGTGGCGTGCGCAGTTCGTGGGTAATATCGGTGAAGAAATTCGATTTCATTTCATTCAACCGGTACATTTCATCGTTCTTCAGTTTTTCAAACATCAACTCACTTTTTGCATGAGCCTTGATGAACGAATATTCCTGGAAGAAGTACAAAAGACCAATAAATATCAGAATATAAAACAGGTAAGCCCAGGTTGTTTTCCACCATGGTGGGCGAATTTGAATGTGGAGCGTCGCCGCTTCTTCGCTCCAGATCCCATTGTTGTTTGTGGCTTTCACTTTGAAAATATACTTGCCTGGCGGAATATTCGTATAGGTCGCTGTATTTCGCGACCCAATCTCATTCCAGTCATTGTCAAATCCTTCCAGTTGGTAGTAATAACTGTTTTTAGCGGGGTTACTGTAGTCCATCGCCGAAAACATAAAGGTCAGCATCTTGTCGGTGTGGGATAAATGGACCTGATCGCGGTATGGTACTGTTCGGCTAGCAATGGTGTCACCCTCAGTTTGCTTGCGCGCATTCACGCTTTCATTGTAGATCAGCAAATCGGTGATGCAAACCTTCGGAGGTACCGAAAGCTTGTAAAGACTATCAGGGTAAAAGCTGATAAAACCAGATGGGTTGCCGATGATAAACAAGCCGTCATCGGCTTTAACCGAAGTATTACGCTCGAAGCTACCATTTTCATAATCGGCTAAAAAATACTCCGTATCCTCTGTGTGTAGGTTGAACTTGACAATTCCGGAGTAAAGTCTGATCCACAGGTTTTTCGAATCGTCTTCCAGAATATGGGTCACCACTTCATTGCTTAGGTTGTTAATGGAAGGATAACCCTGAAAGGAGATTTCTTCGATCGTTGTGGTTCCGTCTCGGATCACTTTGTTGAGTCCGGAATTGGTTCCAACCCAAAGGGCCCCGTTGCTGTCCTCGTAAATGGCATTGATAATGTTGTCATTGATAGAAGATGTGTCGGCGACGGAATAAAAGAACTGCTCAAACTTGCTGGTTTCAGGATCGAAGCAATTCAGTCCGTTCTGTGTTCCGATCCATACCAGGCCAGCCGAGTCTTCGTATATGATGCGAATGTTGTTATCCGACAGAAAGTCTCGACTGTTTCCTGCACCAAAATTTTTGATTCGCTTTTGGCCCTTGTTGATCGTCATTTTGGCCAGTCCACTGTGCAGGGTTCCGATCCAAATCACGCCTGCTTGTTTTTTTGAAATCACCAGGCTTGAGACTTTATTTCCGGGAATTTCCGGGCTGGTTTGCTGGTTGAAGTATTCTGCCCTTTCGGGAGCTATTTTTGAGTCGGTGTCAGCAGGATAATGAATTAAGCCGGCATCTTCGGTTCCAACCCAGAGTCCTGAACTGTCGCCTGCCAGCGAAAGGATCGAATTGGCGATATATTCTGTTTGCCCAAACTTGTATTGTGGCTTCGGAAAATCTTGCTCGAATTCATACACATCGTCCGTTCGATGATATAACCTCAGGTCGCGGTTACTCCCCATCCACAATTGATCTTCAACCCTGCTCATCGCCCGAATGGTGTAGTTTGCAGCCTGCTCCTCCGAGTGAACCTTGTAACGTTTAATCCCGGTATCAATAATGCTGGTCCGATCAATGGTTGCAGCGCCTATCCACAAAACCCCGGAGCGATCAACCATCAGCGAAGAAATACCGTTACCCGAAAGGCTGGTGGGATCATTCAGGCTATTTTGATAAACCAAAAACCGGGCATTTTCAGGATCGGCATCTTGCTGTTCAGCCTTCAAAAGATTCAATCCATCGTTCCATGTACCAATCCACAGGTTTTGATAATCATCGTAAAAGAGCTTGTAGATTACATCTGAGGCTAAGCCTCCTGCTCCTCTCCAATAGTGCGTAAAGTGAAGGCTGTCGTCGTGATCAGAGACGGTGACTTTATTTAATCCGCCACCCCAGGTTCCTATCCACAAAATACCATCTGCTGATTCTGTAATTTGGGTCACACTTCCATTGCTGATCGAGTTTTGGCCCTGCCCCGGAAGATAACGCTGGTAAGCACCGGTTTCTCCATCGATCCGCACCAATCCGTTGTAACTGGCGACCCAAAGCATTCCCCGCGAATCTTCATGAATATCGCTGATAATTTCGTTGGATAAATAATGATTACGCTCTCCGGTTTCCGGATCAAGCTTGAATAGTCCGCCGTTCCATGTTCCGATCCACAGTTGATTTTCGTGGTCTTCGTGCAGGGCAATGATCCGGTTCTGAAAATCATAGGTCATTATTTGTCCGGTGGATGGATTCAGGCGGTTCAGACCCGAAGAAGTTCCAATCCAGATATTTCCTGCCCGGTCTTCGAGTAATTCAACCACTTCGCGGTTGGTAATCGTAGTCGAATCATGAAAACTCGGCTGGTAAGTTTTCACAGAGTAACCATCGTAACGGTTCAGACCGTTCCAGGTTCCAATCCAAATAAATCCTTTTTGATCCTGAATAATGGCATTGGCTTTACTATCAACAAAACCATCTTTAATAGAAAGGTGGTTGAAATTCAATTCGTTCTGACCAAAAAGAATTGATGTTGCCAACAATAGAAAACTAACTATACCGAGGATAACACGCATGGAGGCAAAATTAATGTCCGAAAAGTCAAACACAAACAAAAATTAAAGAATCGTTAAATGGACACTGAATTCCTTAGATTGTGTTAACAAATCCGACAGTATTGCGCGGTAGTCTGCATTAGTGGCTGAAAATTAACAGGCTAGCTGTGTTAAGCAAACATTAACCTGGAGCAAACAGAGCCAATTTCCTCTTCTTACGTCTGATTTGTGCTAGAGATTTTCGAAAAAGTACAAGCCGATTCAATTTCCTGACAGCCAAAGTCGATTTCGTGCAAGCAGCCCTCTGTTTCTTTCCCCTTTTTTGTACTGTCCCAATTTCTAATTGGCAAAAGATAAAAGAAAGGTAACGATGAGGAAACTTTTAAACCAAACAGGATGCAAAGCATGCATCCACTTTTTTAAACGCTCAAGAGTCAGGCTGATTGGCCTGCTTTTATTCACGATTTTTATTGGCTTTACGGCCGATGCCAGCACCGGCAACCGTACCATCGGAGCCGATATTGAAGAAAATCGACCCTCCGAAATACCGGGAATGATGCTTATATGGCATGATGAATTTGAAGAGGACGGAAGACCCGATTCAAATAATTGGAACTATGAGTATGGTTTTGTTCGCAACCAGGAACTACAATGGTACCAACCACAAAATGCCCGTTGCGAAAATGGTCGCCTGATTATAGAAGCCCGAAGAGAGACTGTCGCCAATCCCGAGTACAACCCCCTTAAGCAAAGCTGGAAGACAAGCCGCGAGGAGGCGCACTATACTTCAGCTTGTTTAATCACCAAAGACCTTCAGGAATGGCCGGCCTTTGGGTACTTCGAAATCCGTGCTAAGGTCGATTCGTCGCAAGGCTCGTGGCCCGCAATCTGGCTGCTGGGCACTGAAAACTACTGGCCCGACTGCGGCGAAATTGATATTATGGAACTGTACCGGATCAATGGTGAACCGAATATTTTGGCCAATGTGGCCTGGGGTTCGTCAACAGCCCACCGGGGCGAGTGGGACAGCTCAACAACCAAACTGGATCACTTTCTGAGTAAAAATCCAAAGTGGGTCGAAAAATTTCATACCTGGGCTATGAAATGGGATGAGCATGCCATTCAGCTTTTTCTGGATGGAGAATTACTGAACGAAATTCCATTGCACAAAACAGTGAATCCAGATGGGGTGAATCCGTTTACAAGTGACCAGAATTTTTATCTGCTATTGAACCTGGCTATCGGATCAAACGGTGGCGACCCGTCAAATTCCAAGTTTCCGATAAATTTCGAGGTGGATTATGTGCGGGTGTACAAACAACTCAATTAGCTTAAGTAGAAGGAATCTGATAAAGCGAATCATGTCTGGAAGAGAAAATGAAATAACACAAATAAAAAAAGCCGCTTGGCGGATAGATCTGACGGCTTGGAAGTACGATTACTATAAACTCTCATGTAAACTTTTCAAATTTATGGAAAAAAAATGTCAAAGGGAATGCTCTCCCCGCGGGAGTATTGCTGAAAAATTGTTGCGAATGAAACTGGTAACTGTTCTTGTCTTGGCAGCGATCGTTACCTCATGGGCAAACAGCAATTCCCAAACAACCAAAAACAACCTTTTATCGCAGAGAACAAACTCATTTGCCAGCTCAATGCAGGCTGAGCAAACGAGAGAAATTAAAGGAACAGTCACTGATGCCAACGGACAAGGAATTCCCGGAGTCAGCGTTGTGGTTGCCGGAACAACTAACGGTACCGTAACTGATTTCGATGGGAATTACGTATTGCGTGCCTCAGGAGAAGTGAGAACGCTGGTTTTCTCTTTTGTAGGGATGAAAACACAAGAGGTAGAACTGGGAGACAAGACCACGGTTGATGTCGTTCTGGAGGACGAAACTATTGGAATCGATGAGGTTCAGGTTATTGCGTATGGAACACAAAAGAAGGTGACGATCACCGGATCGCTCTCATCGGTGGAAGGCGAAGATCTGCTCAAAGCCCCAGTTGCGTCGTTGGGAAATGCGCTTGTCGGGAAACTTTCGGGGGTTACAGCGGTCCAATTTTCGGGTGAGCCCGGAGCCGACGACCCGGACATCTTTGTTCGTGGGCAGGGAACCCTGAACTCAAACAGCGCCGCGCCGCTTATTTTGGTTGATGGCGTTGAACGCGACTTCACTCAAATTGACCCGAATGAAGTCGACAACATCACCGTTTTGAAAGATGCCTCCTCAACGGCTGTATTTGGAGTACGTGGAGCAAACGGAGTTATCTTGATCACCACCAAGCGGGGTAAAGAAGGTAAGGCTAAAATTTCCCTGTCGAGCTCGGTAGGCGTGCAGGTGCCAACCCGCTTGCTAGAATTTGCCGATAGCTACCAGTATGCCAGCTACTACAACGAAGCTCAGCTAAATGATGGTGTTGATCCGGATAACCTGAAGTTCAAACCAGACGTCCTTCAAGCGTTCAGGGATCACAGCAATCCGCTCATTTATCCTGATGTTGACTGGATGGATATGGTGCTGAAACCAGCAGCCATGCAATCTCAGCACAACATGAATATCTCAGGGGGAACTGAAAAAGTTCGTTACTTCGTATCATTGGGTGCGCTGACCCAGGAAGGATTGTTCCGTACCTTTGATTCAGGATACGATTTCAACTTCGACTACAAACGCTACAACTACCGGGCAAACCTGGACATTGATGTCACCGAAAGCACGATGCTGTCCATTAACCTTGGCGGTTACGTTTCGGATAAAAATACACCAATCTCAAACGAAGATCAAAACCAGTTGTTCCGCCACTTGTACTGGGCAACCCCCTTTGCTGGTGCCGGTATTGTTGATGGCAAGTGGATTAAAACCAACTCGGATTATATTGATAGCCCGGGAAGTGATGGACTTGATCCTTATTACGGCAGAGGTTACAACAGCCGGATCAACAACTCACTGAACGTTGACTTGATGCTTCAGCAACAGTTGGACTTTATTACAGAAGGACTGTATGCCAAAGTGAAAGGCTCATACAACACTGACTATACACACAACAAACAGCGTAGTTCTTCAATCCCTTCCTATACCACCGTGATTAACGATGAAGGGGAAGTGGTACTGCGAAAAAGCGGCGATGATGCCCAGTTGGGATTCAGCGAAAGCTTTGGTTCGGGAAGAAATTGGTATACAGAACTCAGTTTGAACTATGCACGTAAAATTGGTGCGCACAACTTCAGCGCCCTCGCCTTATATAACCAGTCGAAAACGTATTACCCAGCTACCTATACTGATATTCCTTCAGGGTACATTGGCATGGTTGGGCGTGTAACTTACGATTACTTGACACGCTACATGTTCGATATCAATGTCGGGTACAACGGTTCTGAAAACTTTGCTCCGGGAAAACGTTACGGACTATTCCCTGCGTTTTCAGCCGGTTGGATTGTGTCCGAAGAAGCTTTCATGCAAAACCAAAACGTTATTGATTACCTCAAAATTAGAGGTTCCTACGGAATTGTTGGTAACGACAGACTATACGATGGCGGAACAGCGCTTAGATTCCTATATCTCCCAAACTCTTATGTTTTGGGTGGCGATGGCTACAACTTTGGAACCAACGTCGGCGGAAACCAACCGGGGGCCTACGAAGGAAACCTGAACAACCAGGATGTAACCTGGGAGAAGGAGTACAAGCAAAACTACGGGGTGGATGTCAGCTTTTTGGATGATCGCCTGAAATTCTCAGGAGATATCTTCTTCAACCGACGCGAAGATATCTTAATTCGCATGAACTCAATTCCCGGATACCTGGGCATGTCACTTCCTCCGCTAAACAAGGGAATTGTTGAAAACAAAGGGTACGAGCTTTCATTGAAATGGGACGACTCCATTGGCTCAGACTTCAAATACTGGTTCAATGGTAACCTCTCATTTGCCCGCAATAAAATCATTGAGCAAGATGAAGTTCCTCCAACCGAAGATTACATGTGGCGAACCGGAAATCCCGTTGGGCAGCCGTTCGTTAGAACCTTCTGGGGCTTTTACGATGAGACTGCTAATGACCGCTATAAAGCACAGCACGGAACTGATATTGCTGAGCATGCCGGCGGATTGAATCCGGGAGATGCTGTTTATGTTGATCTTAACGAAGACGGCGTGATCGATTCGGATGATATTTCAGCACAAGGCTACACGAACAATCCGGAATATAGCGCCGGATTCACCATCGGCTTCATGTACAAAAACTTCGACTTCAGTATGCTGGTCAACACGGCTTGGAACACTTCACGCCTGCTGGAAGAGACTTTCCGTGATCCGCTGGGTGAAACCAGAAACCGTGGCTTGTTGCTTTCGCAATATGAAAATCGCTGGACGCCGGAGACAGCAGAAACAGCAACCCTGCCTCGCGCTTCGCTCACAGGCCGGACCAACAATACAGCCGCTTCGACATTGTTCCTGGTTGATGCCAGTTACATTCGTCTGAAGAATATCGAAATGGGATACAACCTGGACTTCCCCTTCATGGAGACAGCTAAAATTTCAAGTTTACGCCTA
>NZ_LGIA01000224.1 GCF_001270965.1 Sunxiuqinia dokdonensis
GTTCATCAAACTCGGAAATGCTGTCATTAAAAACTTTGTAGAATAGGATAGGAAGTCGCAGTATTCAGTCGCAGTTTGCAGTTTGGAAGTTTGGAATTTGAAACATGGAATTTAAAAAGATGGAACAAGGATTAAAAGACCTCATTGAAGTATCGCAATTTTATGGCAAACAAAAGGATTTTGTGCTGGCTGGTGGCGGAAATACTTCTTATAAAAATGATCAATACCTTTGGGTGAAAGCCAGCGGTTTTAGTTTGGCCACGATTGGCGAAGCTGGTTTTGCCAAGCTGGATCGTTCACAGTTGGAAGAGATTACAAACAAAACCTATTCGGATGATCCGCTGAAGCGCGAAGACGAGATTGTAAAAGACTTGATGAAAAGCCGCGTGGAGCCCGAAAAGGGACAACGGCCCTCGGTGGAAACCTCGTTTCACAACCTGATGGATTTTTCGCTGGTGGTGCACACCCATTCAACCAAGGTGAATGGACTGATGTGCAGTGAGCAGGCCGCGGAAAAAACCGCTGAGCTTTTTGGCGACGAGGTGATTTATATCGCTTACGAAGATCCGGGCTACATTCTTTTCAAGGTGGTTGAAAAGGCCGTTGTCAATTACCGGAAGGAGAAAGGGAAAGAGCCGGGCATTATTTTTCTGCAAAACCACGGCGTGTTTGTTGGCGGAAATTCGGTGGCGGAAATTCATTCAAGCTATCAAATGATTGACGAAAAGCTGGATGCCGTTTACGGTACGGAACCTGCGAACGAAAACTTGCCAGTGAATCCAATCGCTGATCAGATTATTCCAGCTGTACGCATGATGGTTTCCAAGGAATCTTTGAAAGCTGTGCGTTTGGCCAATACAACGCTTTTCGACAAATACCTGCAAAAGGAGAATCTGCCGGCCATTTCGGTTCCTTTCACCCCCGATGGCATTGTGTACGCCAATTCGGCTTTTGTTTATGGGGAATTTAAGGGCGACGCGGAAGCTTTTCTGGAAGACATTCAGCAGAAAATTAACCAATACGAACAAGAAAAAGGCAAACTGCCCAAAGTTATTTTTGCTTCGGGCCTGGGTGTAATGGTCATCGCCGACCATGCCGAGGGCGCTGAAATTTTGGTGGATGTGGTAACCGATCATTGCCGCATTGCTCAATTTGCCGAATCGTTTGGCGGACACCACCCGATGACGCCCGCGCAAATCGCTTTTATCGAAAGCTGGGAAGTGGAGCAGTATCGTTCCAAAATTTCGCTGGGTGGAACAGCTGGCCGTGCCGATCGCAAAGTGATCATCGTTACGGGTGGTGCACAGGGCTTTGGTGCCGGCATCGTGGAGCATTTGATGGAGCATGGTGCCAATGTGGTGATTGCCGATTTGAATGCCGAAAAAGGGCAGGAGTTTGCCGGCACTTTAAACGCGGTGAAGCGAAAAAACAAGGCCTTATTTGTTCAGACCGATGTGTCGAAGGCCGAATCGGTTGAAAACCTGGTTCGTGAAACCGTCATCAACTTTGGTGGTTTGGATACCTTCATCAGTAATGCCGGGATTTTACGTGCAGGTGGTCTGGATGAAATGACTCCAGAAACGTTCGAGCTGATGACCAAAGTAAACTATTCAGCCTACTTTATTTGTTCCAAATATGCATCGGCTGTCATGAAGTTGCAGAATCAGTTTAAGCCGGATCATTTTACAGATATCATTCAAATCAATTCAAAATCGGGATTGAAAGGAAGCAACAAGAACTTTGCCTATGCCGGTGGAAAGTTTGGTGGAATTGGTCTCACCCAGTCGTTTGCCCTGGAGTTGATGCCGTATAAAATTAAGGTGAATTCGATTTGTCCGGGCAACTTTTTCGACGGGCCACTTTGGGCTGATCCGGAAAATGGCCTGTTTGTGCAGTACTTGCGTGCCGGAAAAGTGCCGGGCGCCAAAACACTGGAGGATGTGAAGCATTTTTACGAAGCGCAGGTTCCCGCGGGCCGCGGATGCACCCCGCTCGACGTGATGCGGGCCATCTTCTACGTGATGGAGCAGGAGTACGAAACCGGACAGGCCGTTCCTGTAACCGGCGGACAAAATATGTTGAACTAAGACTGGCCTTTTCAGGTCGAGTCATCCTGGACTTGTTTCAGGATCTCTATGCTAACAGATCCCGATCCGGCGGTTGCCGGACGGGATGACGGATTAAAAAAAAGGAAATAAGACAATATGAAAACAAAAGCAGTTCGATTATACGGTAAAAAGGATTTGCGATTGGAAGAGTTCGAACTTCCCGCGATCAAAGAAGATGAGATTTTAGCGAAAGTGGTTTCCGACAGCATTTGCATGTCGTCATACAAAGCCGCAACGCAGGGAACTGATCACAAGCGGATTCCGAATGATGTGGCCGAAAACCCCATTTTGATCGGGCATGAGTTTGCTGGTGAGTTGGTTGAAGTCGGTGCTAAATGGCAGCACAAGTTTAAGGCCGGACAGAAGTTTTCCATTCAACCGGCTATTTATTACAACGATGGCCCGGTTGGGGTGCTGAGTGCTCCCGGCTATTCGTACCAATACATTGGCGGCGATGCTACGTACGTCATCATCCCCAAAGATGTGCTGGTGCAGGATTGTCTGCTGGCTTACGAAGGTCCGGGCTATTACCCCGCATCGCTGGCCGAGCCGCTGAGTTGTGTGATTGGTGCCATGCACGCCAATTACCACACCACGCCGGGTTCGTACAAGCACGACATGGAAATTGTAGACGGCGGTAAAATGGCCATCCTGGCTGGCGTTGGACCAATGGGACTGGCAGCGATCAACTACGTGATTATGCGTGAAGATCGCAAGCCGTCGCTTTTGGTGGTCACCGATATTGATCAGGCGCGACTGGACCGTGCCGCTTCGATCTATTCGCCGGAATGGGCCAAATCAAAAGGGATTGAATTAATTTATCTGAATACCAGTGGTGAAGATCCGGTAGCTAAATTGCGAGGTTTAACAGATGGCGAAGGCTACAACGACGTATTTGTTTTTGCGCCTGTTCCCGCAGTGATTGAACAAGGTGATGCTATTTTAGGACACGACGGATGTTTGAACTTCTTTGCCGGGCCAGCCAATCCGGAGTTCAGTGCCAAGTTGAACTTTTACAACGTGCATTACGCCTATACGCACATTGTTGGCACGTCGGGCGGTAATAACGACGATATGGTGGAATCGCTGGAGATGTTTGGCAAAGGACTGGATCCCGCCGGGCTGGTGACACACATTGGAGGGCTGAATGCGGTGATTGATACAACTTTGGATTTGCCGAATATTCCAGGCGGGAAAAAGCTGATCTATACGCATAAAAACATTCCCTTGACCGCCATCAGCGAATTTGAAGAAAAAGGAAAATCTGATCCATTGTTTGCCAAATTGCATGAGATTTGCCAAAGAAACAACGAACTTTGGTCCGTTGAAGCAGAAGATTACCTGCTGGCAAATGCACAAGACATCTAGTTAAGATTTTACAAATAAGCTAACTAACGCAGGAGTTCATGGAGTGTATGCTCGGTGGTTCTTGCGTTTGTTATTAAAAAAACAAATGGTATGATTTACATGGCAGATACCGCCGATCTTTCGGCATTAAAAGAGTTGTATGATTTTTTTCCTTTGGAAGGAGTAACAACGAATCCAACGATTCTAAAGCAATCGGGCATGAAATTGTCTGAAGCGGTTGAAGAAGTGGCCCGGATTGTGGGCGAAGGCATGATCCACGTCCAGCTAATCAGCACCACAGCAGACGAAATGGTGAAAGAAGCAAAAAAGTACAAGTCATACTTTGACCTGGGCGATAACTTTTACGCCAAAATTCCGGTGGTTGCTGAAGGATTTAAGGCCATGCGCATCCTCAAGGATACCGGCATGAATGTGACTGCAACGGCCATATTTACCCAGCAGCAAGCCTTGGTAGCTGCCAAAGCCGGAGCCGACTTTGTAGCGCCTTATGTCAGTCGTCTGGACAATATTTCGTCACACGGAATTGAAGTGGTGCGCGATATTGCGCGGAACATGAACGAATACAAGCTAAACACGAAAGTGTTGGCCGCCAGCTTCAAAACCGTTGACCAAATCTACCGGGTGAGCATGAATGGCTCCCACTCAGCTACCATCAGCCCCGAGCTCTTGCTGCAATTGATCAAACACCCCATGACGGATATCAGCGTCACCCAGTTTTTAAAAGACGGCGAAGGGCTGTATGATGTGTCTTTTTAAGGCAGTTCCAGTCAGCGGACTATGTTTGTTAGATGAATAGATTATAAAACAGGAAGGGATCACACGGTCCCTTCTTCCTTTTGCTCCAAATTATATAGAATTAATATAAATAGTGCTTATCCTCGCATCGTCTCCGGAAAGTCAATGTTTTTTGTGTGTTTAATGTATTGATATTCAATTAATATTTTTTCAATCAAGACATTTCGACCAAAAGACTGTTTTCGTCTAATGTCTTGTATCTGACTGATGTACAGCATAAATCCATTGTTGGGAAAGAAAAAAATTTACTTTTGTCGCCTACAACTAATCTTTTAATTGTGATGAAGAGAACAACTTTACTAACCGTTGTATGCTTTTTATTCATACAATCGGTAATTGCCGGAGGCTTGTTAACCAACGCGAATCAGAGTGCTCAATACATGCGCATGCTTTCCCGCAATGCTTCAACTGATCTGGATGCAGTCTATTTCAATCCAGCGGGTGTGATGGAAATGGCCAATGGCTTCCACTTTGGATTTCATAGCCAAACTCTGTTTCAAACCCGGACCATTACCACTACCGCTCCACTAAACAACCAGGAGTTTGTTGGCAATCTTGAAATCCCGGTTTTCCCTACCGCCTTTGCGGTTTACAAAAAAGACAACTGGGCTTTTTCCTTTGGCTTGGGACCCAATGCCGGCGGAGGCTCCGTCGTTTTTGATGAGGGTATTCCTTCGTTTGAAGGAAAGATTGCCACCCAGGTGAATGGACAATTGGTGCCAGCCTTGGCAGGATTAGCAGCTTTTGGGTACGAGGTGCAGCCCGGATACGGTGCAGCTATCGAGTTTGAAGGACGCTCCGTCTTCTGGGGAATTCAGCTGGGAGCCACAACAAAGCTGAGCGAGGCGGTATCAGTTTATGGAGGAGTCCGAGTACTTCCTTCAATCAACACATACACTGGCGGAATTTCGAATATTCAGCTGAAAGTGAATGGCTCAATGACCAATGCCGAGCAATTCTTATTAGGAGCCTCTACTTCGGTAGGTGCTGCTGCAACTAATGCAGCCAATGCTGCTGCCGGGATGCAACCCCTCATTGATAACGGAGCTGGTGGCTACACTTTGGATCAGGTTGAACAAGGGGGTTATATCAGCGCTGCCGAGCGAACACAAATTGAACAGGGTTTAATGGGTTTGGGTGCTACACAGGCGCAGATTGATGCGATGCAAATTACGCAGATTCAAGGTACTTTCAGTGCCGGAGCAACCGTTTTGAATGCCACAGCCAATGAGCTGGAGGAGAACTCAGCTTTGCTAAAAGATCAGGAAGTGGACACCAAGCAAACCGGAACAGGTTTTACGCCGATATTAGGGGTGAATATCTCGCCCAGCGATAAGCTGAATATTGGTTTGAAGTATGAATTTCAGACTGCCCTGAAGCTTACTAACGATACCAAAGTTGACGATACCGGCATGTTCCCGGATAAAGCAGAGTCGCGGAGCGATATTCCGGCTATTTTATCGGTTGGGGTGAACTACAAACCATCAAAAAAATGGCTGACTTCCGTGTCGTTTATCAACTATTTTGATAAGGGTGTCGACTGGGGAAACAATATTTACGGGCAGGAGCGAATCATCGAAAGCGGTTTGTGGGAGCTTTCAGCGGGCGTGCAATACAGCATCACCGACCGCTTTGCGCTGAGTGTGGGCGGCATGCAATCGACCACCGGCGTAAGCGAGCAGTACCAAAGTGACTTCAGCTACAGCAATTCATCGAACTCCATGGCTTTTGGTTTGCAGTGGAAAGCCACCGACCAACTGACCCTCGATGCCGGTGTGCTGTACACCACCTACAAAGATGAAGACAAGTCGTTTGGAACCTACACCGAAACGTACGATAAGGAAAATCTGGGTTTAGCCATCGGCTTATCTTACAGTATTTTCAAATAGAATAAATTGATTTCAGCGTGGATAAGAGAGGCTCCCGAAACGGAGTCTCTTTCTTTTTGCCCGGATTTTTGATATTTTCACGGCACTTACAGAGAAAAAACACACCTGATGAAGCAATGGATTTTACTGATGGGATTGGCCTTGCCTTTTTTTGTTGCGGGCCAGTCGATTGATGACATTGAACTGGCGAAGATCCGCGCTGGTTTTGAGAAGGACAATTACACCACCGGCATGCAAAATGCCTTATCGTCGAACGAGATCACGAAGCTGGCCTGGAGCCGCGAAAACGAAGGGTTGACCGACCATTATTTTACCTATCGCGTCGATGTGTCGGGCATTACCAACCAAAAGAAATCGGGCCGATGCTGGCTGTTTACTTCGCTCAACATTTTCCGGCCCATGGCTGCTGAGCATTTCAATACCAAATCCTTCGAATTTTCAGAGAATTATCTTTATTTCTGGGATTTGTTTGAAAAGGCCAATTTGTTTCTGAACAACATCGTCGCTACGGCCGACCGCGGCATTGACGACGAAAAAGTGCGCTGGTATTTCCGCTCACCGGTTGACGATGGCGGACAATGGATCAACTTTGTGAACCTGGCCAACAAATACGGCCTGGTGCCACGCGAGGCGATGGAAGAAACCTTTTCGAGTGAGAATACGAGTTGGATGACCAAGCTGATCAACCGCAAGCTGCGCGAACAGGCCCTGCAACTGCGAGAGCTGAAAAACGCCGGAACGAGCGACAAGCAGATGGAAGCGACCAAAGTGGATATGTTAAGCACCATTTACCGCATGCTGGCGCTGAACCTGGGCGAACCGCCAACGGAGTTTAACTATCGTTACAAAACCAAAGATGCGCAGTTGGTTGCCGCCAAAACCTTCACCCCAAAAAGCTTCATGAAAGAAGTGCTGGGCGAGGTTCAGCTCAGCGACTATGTGATGTTGATGAACGACCCTTCGCGCCCATTCTGGAAGCATTACGAAATTGAAAACTACCGCAATGTGCAGGAAGGCGAAAACTGGCACTATGTGAATTTGCCCAATGAGGTCATCAAAGGGTTTTGTATTGAATCGATCAAGAACAATGAAGCCATGTACGCCTCCTGCGATGTGGGCAAGCAGCTCCGGCGAGATTTTGGCGTGCTCGATGTCGATAACTTCAACTACGAAGCGGTGTACGATGTGCCCTTTGGCATGGACAAAAAGCAACGCATCCAAAGTCGCGAAAGCGGTTCGAGCCACGGCATGGCGCTGATTGCGGTTGAGGTGGACGAAAAAGAACAGCCGCTGAAATGGCAGTTCGAAAACAGCTGGGGCGAGCAAGCCGGCGAAAAAGGCTACCTCACCTTCACAGATGAATGGTTCAACGAGTATATGTTTCGGATGGTGGTACACAAGAAATTCGTCAACCAAAAAGTGTTGGATATTTACAACGAAAAAGCGACCATGCTTCCACCCTGGGATCCGATGTTTTAAGAAAAACTGAAAGTAAACAGGCGGCAATTTTCAACAATTGCTGCCTGTTTTGTTTTTATAAATCATTCAGAATATCAGAAATGCTCCCCGCTATAGCCCTCTTCTCCGCGGATGCCGATGAGCCATTCGGTGAGTTGATCCGAAGCCGAACTCGTATTTTTCTGGTACAGGTCACCGCGTTGTTGCAGCAAATATCTGGTCAGCGTCGGGCTATTTTTTTCAGCCACGTAAACGGCATAGATTTCCGCGCCGGCATCGGCCATCACATACCTTTGCTCGGTTAGTTCCCCATCTCTTGCTTTTAGCGCCAGAATCTCCGCGGTTCTGATGTCGCTTTCGTCGAGTAAGGACAAGCGCACCTCGGCCTGCGAAAGGTTCGACTCAAAATTCTGCCGGTTAATTTTGTTATCTTCCGGCCAAGTCCAGTTTTCCGGCTGCTCGTAATCGTAAACCTTTCCTGCCTGATCGATGATGAAGCCCCGGTGCTGGTAACCCCACGCATGGTTCACATATTCAAACTGGAAATAGATGGTGAGTTGCTCCGACTTGGTTTCAAGCTCTTTGTCGGTGCAGGAGGCCGATAGCATAAACGGCAGAAGACAGATCAATATTTTCAGCTTACTCGAATTCATAGCTCAATTCTTTTTGAAAGTGCTCGTCGCCATACCCGGTAGCCGAAAAGGTGAATGTAACAGGACTTTCGCCGCTTTCGCGCAGCCGGCTGATGTCAAATTGCAGCGTTTCGGTGAACCAGGCTTCGCAAAAGTCATTGTTGGCGTTGTGCCTGATTTCAAAACTTGGAGGAGGCAGCGGAGGCGTACCGCACCACGGATGTACACGCGCCAAGTCAATGGTGTGCACCTTGCAGCCGCCACCATAGCTGAGGTTGACGATCAACAGGTCGCCCTCCACCTTGACGGTGTTGATTTTTACCGGGTCATTCATGAGGCTGTCGGCATTCGAGAAATTCAAATCGACATAATCAGAAACGCCAGTGGTTTTTATCTTCAAATCCGGGACCTCTTGTTTTTCGGTGCAAGCCCAGATAAAAGCCAAAAGCAGGATGAGCGAGAATTTATTCATGGAGCAGCGGATTATTGACTTTACCCAGGAACAGGAAAGCGTTGGTATCTTTTTCGCGGATGGCGAAAACAAAGGGGCGGTCAACCTGAAAAACAGGGTCGGGCCCGACGGACGTGACACCCACTGTAACGCCTGTGACGGCAGCGGCTTCGGTTCCTTCTTCATCGACCTTCACAAAGGTTTTGTGCTTCACCTCGGAAATATACAAGTCACTGCGGTCAGCAATGCCCGAAAAATCGGATAAGCCAGGATCAAATGCATCGATCATTTCCAACGACTTGAGATTATCAACCAGGCTATTGTCGTATTCAAACTCGAATTTTGGCAGGTACACTTTCAAGTTGCTTTTATACATGCTTTCCATCCAGCCATCCAATGCCGAAGGGGTCAGACTTTCAATCACCTCACTGGTTGTGTGATCCGCTTTGGGCAAAAACACCAGCATGCTGTATTTATCGCTTCCATAAGGCAGTTCGAGCAATTCGAAGGTGTTGGTGCTGGTGTAGTTTAGCGTGGTCGGTTCCAGCATCATGGTTGGAACCTGCAGCTCGCCGCCGTCTTCGGTGTAAAACGGGCGGTTGCTGGTGTCGCCTTTTTTGAATTGGTAGGTCCATTTGCCGTTGAAATAAATGGCATTAATCAGGTACATCACATCGTTGGCCGAAACCTGCTCAATGATTTTGTCAATCTTATCGCGGGTCTTGTCCTTCACCCAGCCATTTACCCGGCTCAGCGTGGCATCCTCGTTGTTAAAATCCAAGGCTTCCACTTCGGCATCGTAGAAGTTTTTTTTGGTTGAAATAAAATCGGGTTTCACACTGAAATCATCACGGTGAAAAATGGCATTGGCAATCGACAATTCTACTTTTGGATCGTGGCTGCCCAAAGCTGCAACCAGTGTTTTATAGGCTTCGTTAATTTGTTCCGAACTCAGACCAGCCTTGTGCAGCACCATTTCCATTTGGGTTTTGGTGTCGCCACCAGCCCCGTTGTACGCCATGGCCAGTGCGAGCGAAACACTGAGCGGCGAGATCATCAGGTTTTTTCCTTCCTCCAACTCAGCATTGACTTCGCGCAGCAGCTCCAGCCCAAAAGCATTGTCAGCTTCCACTATTTGTTCCGATTTCAGGTCCAACTCAATGTCGGTTACTTCACCTTCATCCACCACCGAATTGGAGCAGGACTTTAAAAGGGGCGATGCCAGAAGCAGGCTCAAGAATAGGACGATCGTTTTCATTGTTTTCGGATTTAACTTTTGTTTCTGTTGTTTTAGACTGACAAGCGCAGCAAATGGTTGCGTCAAAAGATCGGTAAAGAAAAAGATTGCGCAACTCAATGCCAATTTGTTTTCTTCTGGTTGCCAATTATTGTCATTGATCGTTTCCAAGCAACTTAATCACAATAAAATGACCACCCAATGACTATGAATGACTTTTTATTGAGAAGAGGTAATCTTGCGAAAATGAATCAATCGAAACAGAAATTATTTCTCCCCACGCAACCCTTTGTCCGCTTTCCCCATCTGTTTGTTGAAATCACCCATTGAGCCCTTGTGGCTTGAACAGAGCGTTAAGCGAACAAAAGAATAGATTGCAAAATGTGCAAGTATTCTGCTAATTTTGATCTTAACCAATTTTGAATGGATTTTGAAAGATCTTAGGCAACTCATTATTGATAGTGTTGCTGGAAAGTCGAAAGCACAGGCTCAGCTTTACCAGTATTTGGCGCCCAAAATGTATGGGGTTTGTCTGCGCTATTCTAAAGATGAAACCGAAGCGGAGGACAATTTGCAGGAAGGTTTTTTGAAGGTCTTTGAAAAGATTGGGTCGTTTAGGCACGAAGGCTCGTTTGAAGGCTGGGTGAGGCGAATTATGGTGAACGCGGCGCTGGAGCGCTACCGGAAAAATCACCTGATGCATCCGGTTGAAGACATGGGTGTTTTCGATGGGCCGGAGTTGAACGAGCAGATTATTTCGGAAATGTCGGCCAAGGATTTGATGAAAATTATCAATGAGTTGCCGCCGCGATATCGCATGGTATTTAACCTGTATGTTTTTGAAGGTTTCAACCATAAAGAGATTGCCGAAGAAATGAAAATCTCGGTGGGAACATCGAAATCGAACCTGGCGCGTGCCCGGGCGATTTTGCAAGATAAAGTAGTGAAAGTGTTTGGAGAAATAGCAAATAATTATTCTGCATGATCAAGGATAATAATCAATTGGATGATTTGTTCCGTTCGAAATTGGATGATTTTGAACAAGAGCCGCCCGCCTATGTGTGGAGCCGGATTCAGGAACAACAAGCGGGGAACAAGCGGCGCATGCTTTTCTTTTATTTGAAAGGAGCAGGAGTAGCTGCCGCGGTTTTGCTGGCCTTTTTGCTCGGGTGGCAGTTGCAACAGCAACCTGAGAATTTGGCTCCTGTACTGACTGATCATCAAGTCCAATCGGACGAGAAAACAAGTCAATCCGAATCGTCAGATTCTGCGACTGATACAAAGGAAGGAACGCTCCCAATACAAGAGAGTACTTCAGCGGAGCAATCATCCGGACTGGCTTTTGCCGAAAGTGGCCGTGGAAAATCAGCAGCAGAAAAGCCTGAAACAATTGACAGCAACAATACCATCGAATTTCAAATTACAGCAAATGCAGATGCCTCAAGCCATGGGCGCCAATTGGACACTGAAGATTCAGAAAACAGGAAACAGGAAACTCAACAGTTCCAATTGCTGCGTTTGCTTCATTTAGAGTTAGATGATTCCTTTAAAGAGCAGGCCCAGCTGGCCGATTTGCGGAGAAAGCAGCGGGAAACCGCGACTCAGTTTAATACATTCGAGCAAAATCAGATCGAAGAGAATGCCCGTTTGCTGGCGGCGAACCGGATGAGTGAATCTCCGGCCGGATGGCAGTTGGGCGCGATGCTCACACCGGGTGTTTCGGTTAATCAAAGTTCGCAAAGCCAGAATTACGCGAGCAGCATGGCTATTCCCGATTCAAAAGACAAACTGCAGGTGGGTGGTGGAATCTCTATCGAGTACAAAACCCACAAGCGTTGGAGTGTTCAGAGCGGTGTTTACTACAGCAAGCTGGGGCAAACTTCATCTAACCAGTCTTTTCAGCCGGAAGCGCTTTACTCCGATGTTGTTAGCGACGGAGCCTTGCGGGGCGAAGTGGCTTATTTCAATACCGCGGTTGCGGTGAAATCGGGCGAAATGTTGATGAATACCGCTGCCGGCGTTGTGGCGATTGACCGGCTTCCAACCAATGCGCGGTTGAGTAGCGGGTTTGAAACCTTGGCGGCTGATGATGGGATTTTGCTGACGCAGACTGAGTTCGAACAACAGTTTGAATACATCGAAATTCCGCTGATTTTACGCTACCAGTTAATTGACGCCACCTTCGAGTTACAGGTACTTGGCGGCCTGAACACCAGTGTGCTGGTTGGCAATAATGCCTACGCCAATAGCGAGTATGGCAACGAGCGCATTGGTGAAACACGCGATATGAATGCCGTGAATTACAGCACCAGCTTCGGGTTCGGATTGGGCTACGGCCTTTCGAACAAAATTAGCTTGCATGTTGAGCCTCAGTTGAGGTATTTTATGGGTTCGCTGAATAGTAATTCCAATGTTAGTTTTAAACCTTACACCATTGGGGTTTATACCGGTTTGAGTTATCAGTTTTAAACTTCGTGCTGACCTGCGAACTTGAAACCCCGGCTTTTTTGTCAACAATTCATACAAACAAAAAAGGCAACTCGCGATGAGCTGCCCTTTTTGATTGTTTCTAATTGTTTATCTTGTTTCTGGCGTATTTCAATGGTTTTTTATGGTAGGATGACTTTGTCAATCACATGAATCACTCCGTTGGTGGTCTGCACATTAAGTAGTGAAGGAACCAAGCCCGATTCGCGTGTATTGGCATCTGTTATTTTCAAGGTTGAAAGATCCAAGTTGAATGTTCCGTTCAAAGTGGTTACTGTGCCCGATTCCAGGTCGCTTGAGTAAACGCGGCCCTCTACCACATGATAGAGTAATACGTTTGTCAAAGTTTCCACAGGAATGTCATCCAGGCTGTTCACATCGGGTCCCAGTTCGTCGAGCAAGTCAAGGAAAGCCTGGTTGGTCGGAGCAAATACCGTAAATGGTCCGCCTGTTGCCAAGGTGTTGGTCAAGCCGGCTTTGATAACTGCATCAACCAGGATAGAGAATTCAGGAGCTAAGCTTTGAGCTTTTTCAACAATATTCATGCTTGGTGGCAGTAAAACCTGGTCAATGGCGTGAATTACTCCGTTTGATGCTGCAACATCGGGAATGGCCACATTGGCATCATTGATCATCACCCCTGAAGTCAGGTCAACTTCAACTGCGGCACCGTTCAAAGTCGGAACAAATCCGTTGGCCAGGTCGGTAGAGTATACGCTGCCCGAGACTACATGGTAAAGCAAGATCGGAGTCAGTTGTTCGGCTGTTAAATCAGCTACTCCACCCACGCCCAGTGTTAGAAATAGGCTTTCGAATGCTGCGTTGGTCGGAGCGAATACGGTGAAAGGACCTTCTCCTGAAAGAGCACCAGCTAAGTCGGCTTTGACAACCGCTTCAACCAAAATTGAGAATTCGGGATCGAAGCTAATGGCTTTTTCAACGATGTTTATCGGAGGAAGTAAAACTTTGTCGATGGCATGAATCACACCGTTAGTCGCTTGCTGGTCAGCGATCACAACGTTGGCATCGTTAATCATGACGCCTGATGACAGGTCAACTTCAATTTCTTTTCCATTCAGTGTCGGAACTGGTCCGCTCAAAAGTTCGAATGAAAATACACTTCCGGCAACTACGTGGTAAAGCAGAATTGGTGTCAAGTCTTCGGCGGTCAAATCTTCAATACCATTCACGCCCAAAGCTGTAAATAACTCTTCAAAAGCGGCGTTGGTTGGCGCAAACACGGTGAATGTACCACCATCGGCCAAAGTTCCAGCCAGGTCGGCTTTCACCACTGCATCAACCAGAATTGAGAATTCAGGATCGAAACTAATGGCTTTTTCAACCAAATTCATTGAAGGTGGCAGTAATACTTTGTCAATAATATGGATCACGCCATTCAATGCTCTGAGGTCAGCAATTTCAACCGATGCGTCGTTGACCATCACGCCACTTGACAGGTCGATTCTGATATACGCTCCGTTGATAGTCTGAACAAGGCCGTTTGACAGGTCTCCGGATTGTACCCGCCCTGCAACCGCGTGGTAAAGTAAGATGGGAGTCAGTTGCTCTGCCGTTAAGTCATCAACTCCATTCACGCCAAGGGCTGCAAATAATTCTGCAAAGGCAGCGTCGGTCGGCGCAAAAATGGTGAGGTCGTTTTTGGCCACGGTGCTTGTCAAACCAGACTTGGCCAGTGCTTTCATTAAAACGGTAAACTTGGGTTTCTTGGCATTGATGCTTTGTTTTTTCAACTCAGAAAGTGTGCTGCTGTAAGCATCCGGATTCTCTGTTATTTGTTGCAAAGCAACTGTAATATCTACTGTCGCGGGATCTTCCACAACGACGGGATCATCATCATCGTTGTTGCATCCAACGAAAGTGAAGGCCATGACGGCCACCAGGACTAATGAAGTTAAAGACTTCATGCGATTCGATTTTTTGTTTTCTTGTGTTTTCATTTCAGTTAAAGTTTTTGAATTTGAAAGTAAAACAGCAGAAGAAGTAAAAGTGTTTAAGAGATTAGAATATCTTTTAGACAAAAAATGACAAAATTATGACACATATCAATAAAATAAGGCTTTTCGTGTGTATTTTCATGCTTATTAATAAATGTTAATATATTTTAACCCGTGAAAAAATCATGGGCAATTGCTTTTTTTTTTTTTGAGGTGCCGTATGATGGATGTTATTGATTGTTTCGGTTTGATATTGGTTTGGTTTTCAGTTAAATTCGGTCTAATTTGCTGATCAAAACGACATGTAATGGGAAATTCAGTATCGCGAAGAGATTTGTTGAAAGCAGCGCTTGCTGCTCCAATTGTGGCTGCCGGAAGCATGGCACCGGGCTATGCGGGCGCTTTGATCCCGGAAATTTATTCTCACTTGCTTAAGCTCAGTTTGAATTTGTATTCATTTAATAGCTTGTTGAGTCGAGGGGAAAGGGATTTGTTCGATATGCTTGATTTTTGTGCCAGCCACAATTTTGAAGCCATAGACCCAACCGGTTATTATTTCCCGGGCTATCCCGAAGTCCCTTCCGATGGGTTTATTTTTGAATTTAAACGACAAGCCTTTTTGCTTGGGCTCGATATTAGCGGAACAGGTGTTCGTAACGACTTTGCCAGCCCGAACGCGAGCGACCGCCGGAAGGATGTTGAGTTGATTAAAAAGTGGGTGGAAGTAGCGGCCAAACTTGGCAGCCCAAACTTGCGTATTTTTGCCGGAGCCAGCAGTCATGAAGGGTTTTCGCGCGACGAGGTTTTTGAGTGGATGGCCAAAGATATTCGGGAGTGCTGCGACTATGCAGCGCAATTTGGGGTGATGATCGCCTTACAAAATCACAATGATTTTTTGAAAACAGCCGATGATGTTGATCGAATTTTCAACTTGGTTGATTCCGACTGGCTTGGTTTAAACCTCGATATTGGGAGCTATCGCCAGAAAGATCCGTATGTGGAGATTCAGCAAAATATTGCACGAGCCGTGACCTGGCAGATTAAAGAAAATGTGTGGATTGATGGGGTAGAGGCTCCGACTGACTATGTGAAACTTTTTAAGATCATCAAAGAATCAGGTTACAGGGGCTATCTGCCCCTTGAAACGCTGGGGCCGGGTGATCCATATGGGAAAGTACCAAACCTGCTCCGTCAGATAAGATCAGCACTGGAGCAAGTTTAGAACTTCGGTGACTGTTTTCATTTCTGGCGTTCGGAATTATTCAACCGCAAGCTGATCCTTGTTTTGGCGCAACCAGCTTTCGAAGGTTTGTAATTCTGGGTTCAACGACTTGGAAAGCTGAATGTCACGCCGGGCGCAAAAATCTGCTTCAAAATCGTGTTTAAACTGAAACATATTGCCCAGGTCATCGGCTCCTGGAAAATCGAAACTTCGATAGGTTGCGGCAGGCACATCGTTGTACACAATGTTTTGACCCAGTACTTTGGAAAAGCTATCGGCCATTTGCTGTCCGGTCAAATGCTGGCCCGAAATTCCCACTGCTTTATTTTTGTAGGTTTCGCCAGCATTGAAAATTCCGTAGGCACATTTCCCAATGTCTTCGGCTGCAATGCCGGGCAGTTTTTTGTTGCCCATCGGCATGGTAATCCCCAATTTGCCGTCGGGTCCTTTTTGCGGGCCCATGCCAAAATGGATAAAATTATCCCAATAGAATGAGGTATAAAGCAGTGTGTATGGCACGCCACTGTTTTCGAAAAATGCATTAGACTCGCCCTTGGCATCAAAGTGAGGGACTTTGTAATGCTCCATCAGCGTTGGCATCCGGTCATCGCTCAGCGGAACCCACTTGCGGGTGTCTTCCAGGGTTGACCAGATGACGTGCTCCACTCCGCTTTCCTTGGCTGCTTCGGCCAGGTTTTTCGCGTTGGCCCGTTCCTTTTCGGGCGAAAAATGTTCCCAGAAAAAAGTGACACAATAAGCGCCATAGGCTCCGTCAAAAGCTTTCAACAGGCTGGCTTTGTCGGCCACATCGGCTTCAACCACCTCGGCTCCAAGTTTAGCCAGCTGCTTTGCTTTGTCCGAATTGGCATTTCGCGTAATAGCACGCGCGGTGAATTCGCCCCTTTTATCGTTTAGAATGGCCCTAACCAAACCACCACCTTGTGATCCGGTAGCACCGGTAACCGCGATTATTTTTCTTTCTGTCACAAAGATGAATTTTGAGATTAAACAATTCAATAGTAGTAAGTTACAATAACAGACAGGCGGATGCAATATATAAAGATTAAAAAATCTTAAATAAACTTGAGGATTTGGGTCAGCAACGAAGTTCGTGATCGCGTATAAAGTGACTTGATATTGCATTTGTGTTTTTATTTTCAGGATTCAGGTCTTAACTTTGGCCGGCATTAAACTGTTTAGTATGAATGACACCAGATAACTTTGACCATGATAAATACCAATGAAATTGAGAATATTGAGCTGAGTTTTCTTCAGTTGAAGGATTACCAGGAATTAAAGGAAGCCTTGATTGAATCGTATCCCGAAATGCCGGATTCCTATTGGCTAAAGCCGCATTTGAAAACTTTAATCAACCTGTTTCCCGAGGGGCAGGTCGTGGTGAAGGTGAATGGCCAGATTGCGGGCTGCGCTTTTTCAATCATTGTCGATTCGGCCAAGTTTGAAAATCAGCACACTTACAAAAAAATTACGGGCAATCTTACTTTCAACACCCACAACCCCGATGGCGATTTGTTGTATGGCATTGAAATTTTCATCCGGCCCGAATACCGTGGCTTGCGATTGGGGCGCCGGCTGTATGATTACCGGAAAGAACTTTGTGAACGACTCAATTTGAAGGGGGTTGCTTTTGGCGGTCGAATCCCGAACTACCATCAGTATGCCGATCAAATGACGCCCAAAGAGTACATTGCCAAAGTTCGGTTGAAAGAGATTCACGATCCGGTGTTCAATTTCCAGATATCGAATGATTTTTATCCCTCCAAAATTTTGAAGAATTACCTCGAAGGTGATGACGCTTCGAAGGATTATGCCGTGTTGTTGAAGTGGGACAATATCTACTACGAAAAAGAAAGCAGGCAGCCCTCAACAATCAAAAAGATTATCCGACTGGGCCTGATTCAATGGCAGATGCGTTGGTATAAAAACCTGGATGATGTGATGAACCAGGCGGAGTATTTTATTGATGCGGTTTCGGGCTATCGGTCTGATTTTGCCTTGTTTCCCGAGTTTTTTATGGCACCGCTCATGGCCGAGAACAACCATTTGAGTGAGCCCGAAGCGATTCGTGAACTGGCAAAACATACCGATGAGATTATCCGGCGCTTTTCGGAGTTGGCGATTTCCTACAACATCAACATCATTACCGGCAGCATGCCCGAAATCAAGAACGACCGCTTGTACAATGCCGGCTATGTGTGTAAGCGTGATGGGTCGATCGACCGCTTCGAAAAACTTCATGTGACTCCCGACGAGGCCAAAGTGTGGGGTATGCAGGGCGGCTCGGAGCTGAAAGCCATTGATACCGACTGCGGCAAGATTGGCGTGCTGATTTGTTACGATGTCGAATTCCCGGAGCTGGGCCGTATTCTGGCCGACGATGGTGTGGATATCTTGTTTGTCCCGTTCCTGACCGATACGCAGAATGGGTATTCGCGGGTGCGCAATTGCGCCATGGCCCGCGCTATTGAAAACGAATGTTACGTGGCCATTGCTGGCGGTGTTGGCAACCTGCCCAAAGTGCACAACATGGATATTCAGTATGCGCAGTCGATGGTTTTTACGCCTTGCGATTTTTCGTTTCCCATGAACGGCATTAAAGCTGAAGCGACACCCAATACGGAGATGATCTTGATTGCCGACGTGGATATTGATTTGCTGCGCGAACTGAACCAGTTTGGCAGCGTTCGCAACCTGAAAGACCGCCGGAAAGATATTTATGAGGTGAAACGAAAGTAAAAAAGTTCGTTGAAGAACGGAAAAAGCTTGCCAGCAACGGCAGGCTTTTTTTTGTGAGGTTCCACGCAACCCTTTTTCAGTTCACGCATCAACTTTCTGTAACCGACCTCAAAACAATCAAGATGAAAAAAATTATTTACCTCCTGGTCTTCCTATTCGTTTGCAGTGGAGGCTTTGCCCAGCGAAATAAGAAGGAAGTCATCTATCTGAAAAACGGGACCGTATTGAAAGGACAGCAAACCCCGGTTGATGATGACAAGGTGGCGGTACAATCAGGGAAAAACCTTTGGGTTTTTAATTATTCTGAGATTGATACCATTACCTCCAACCGCATGTCGCAGGCTTATGAAAACAAAAACGCAGCTTATTTTCTGAAAACTTCTGTTGGGATATTGGCTGGCAGTTCGAACAATTCCAAACCGACACCTTTTTCGTTCGATGCGTCGTTTAATTACCGCGTTCTTCCCAAGTGGTATTTGGGTGTTGGCACGGGTATCGATTTTCTGGACGAATCGTACCTGCCGGTTTTTGGCAACCTGGAGTTTCACTTCCGCGAGTCGCGCTTCACGCCGTTTATCGGGTTGCAGGCTGGATATTTAGTTCCACTCGATGATGAGGTTTATTCCGGAGGTGGCGTGTATTACGACTACATGCCCTGGTCTTCGTCGTACTATTACAACCCGGTGGCGCTCGAGAGCAAAGGCGGTTTGATGGTGAATCCGTCGTTTGGATTTGTGAGTCAGTTAAATCCGAACCTGGGCTTGATGCTCGCCTTTGGCTACCGCTATCACGAGCTTAATTTTAAAGGCGACAACCATTATCAACTCGACCGCGAATACAACCGCCTGTCTATTCGCCTGGGAATTCTTTTCAACTAAAAAAACACGAACACGATGAAGACAAAAACGATTTATATCAGCCTGATTTTCGCCATGGCACTGCTTTCGGGCTGCCAGGATAAACTCTACGAGACCTTTATGGGCAACGCGCCGGTTTACATGAGCTACGAAGACCTGCGTTCGGCCATTCAAATGGAAAGCGCACGCGATATTGAAAAGCCTGGCAAAATCTACTTTAAAGATGACTTTGTGTTTATTAATGAGATTATGGAAGGTGTGCATGTGCTGGATGTCAGCAATCCCGCCAGCCCTGAAGAAGTGGGTTTCATCTCCATTCCCGGGAATGTGGATATTGCCATTAAGGAAGATGTGCTGTATGCCGACAGCTATATTGATTTGGTGGCGATCAATGTCTCAGACTTGGATGACATTGAAGAGGTCGGACGCGTAGAGGATATTTTCCCCTACACGGTCCCGGAATATGATACCGACTACCGTTTGGGCGAAATTGATGAGGATAAAGGCGTCGTTGTTGACTGGGAAATAGAAGAGGTCAAACAGGAGATCAAACAATATTATTACCCCATTTATTATGCCCGGAGTTTTGCTGAAAACATGGCGCTCGATGGTGCTTATTCATCAAGCAAAGCCGGCGGAGTAGGTGGCGGTGATGGTTCCACATTTGGTGTGGGCGGCTCGATGGCCCGCTTTGGTTTGCACGGAGATTTCCTGTACACGGTAGACAATTCCAATTTATACACCTTTAAAATTGATGATCTTGAAAATCCTGTTGAACTCGGTTCAAAAAGTATTGGCTGGAATGTGGAGACCATGTTCATTTATAATAATCACCTGTTTTTCGGAACTACAACCGGCATGCTGGTATACAGCCTCGAAATCGGTCAGAATCCAACTTATATCAACCGCTATAATCACATTACAAGCTGCGATCCGGTTGTGGTTCAGGACGATTTGGCCTATGTAACCCTGCACGACGGAGGCGCGTGTGGACGATCAGTCAACCGTCTGGATGTGATCCGGATGAGCGAAGATTACACGCAGCTAAACCTGCTCCAAAGCTATTCGATGGCCAATCCGCACGGGCTGGGCATTGATGGTGATGTGCTTTTTATTTGCGATGGCGACGCGGGCCTGAAAATTTTTGATGCCTCCGATCCCTTGCAGATTTCAGCCAATAAACTGGCGGAATTCCCCGATATCAATACGTATGATGTCATTCCGCTCAACAACTATTTGTTTATGATTGGCGACGGGGGATTTTACCTCTACGATTACGCCGACCTTCAAAATATTACCTTGCTTTCGACAATTCCCATTTCCACGGCAGGTAATTAAATCCAGTTAATTCAGTTTTAAAATCCGGCTCCGTTATTGGGCCGGATTTTTTATCGGGTGGCGCGGGTTCCAACTGCACTTTAATTTAGGCATTGGTCAAAAGCCAGCTTCCCTGAACCAGCTCCCCTGAACCGGGACCCGGTGAGGATCCGGCACAACAAGAAAAAAATTAACGTTCAACTTAGTTGAAAGCCAACACGAAAAGCATTATTTTTGCCGTTTGATAAATTTTGAAAGAAGGATTATGAAGAGGAAAGTGCATCAGTTATTGTTCACCCTGTTGTTGGTTGTTTTGGTTTTGGGAGCTTACCAGTTTCTTGAATCATCTACCTACCCCGAAAAGTCAGCCGAGGCTCCAATCCGGCACTATTATAGCTCCGTTGAAGTACCCGATTCGCTTACATTTTGTGGAGAGCCTGTGCCTTTGGAATATTTCGATATTTATGAAAGTCTGGACCGCGAATTGCTGGTAAACTCTTATTTTCACTCGCAGACTTTGCGTTTCCTTAAAATGGCGCCCCGCTTTTTTTCAATCATCGACCCCATTCTGAAAGAAAATAACATTCCCGAGGATTTTAAATACCTGGCTTTGGCTGAAAGTGGATTCGATCCAAGTGCTGTTTCGCCTGCCGGAGCGGTTGGTTTCTGGCAGTTTATGAAAGGTACTGCCGGCGATTATGGCTTGGAAATCAGCACGGAAGTGGATGAACGTTACCACATCGAAAAATCGACCGTGGCGGCCTGCGCCTATTTGCACGAGTCGTACCGGAAATATGGCAGCTGGACCATGGTGGCTGCTACCTACAATGCCGGCCGGAATTTTATTGGGCGGCAAGTGGAGCGCCAAAAAGAAAACAACTACTACGATTTGTTGTTGGGTGAAGAAACCCGGCGTTACGTGTTTCGAATTATGGCCTTGAAACTGGTGATGGAGAATCCACGAACGTATGGTTTCGATGTGCGTGAGGACGAAATGTACCCGCTGTGGAATACAAAAACCATAGAGATATCGGGGCCCGTAGTTAGTTTTGCCGATTTTGCACAGGAACATAACACCAATTACAAAATCCTGAAAATGCTGAATCCCTGGTTGCGCGAAGCTTATTTGACCAACACGCGGGGCAAAACCTATGAAATTAAATTGCCGGCCGAAGAATTCAGAATGAAAACAAAGAGATGACCATGCAGAGAACAGAAACCGCAGTTCTGGAAGAAGAATTTGTGGAGAATGAAGAAAAAGTGGTGGTGCACGGTGCGCGTGTGCACAACCTTCAAAATATCAATGTCGAAATTCCACGCAACCAGCTCACGGTCATTACCGGCCTGAGTGGAAGCGGAAAATCGTCGCTGGCTTTCGACACCATTTATGCCGAAGGGCAACGGCGCTACATTGAGACTTTTTCGGCTTATGCCCGCTCGTTCCTTGGAAACATGGAGCGGCCAGATGTCGATAAGATTACCGGCTTAAGCCCGGTGATTTCGATTGAGCAGAAAACCACCAACAAAAATCCCCGCTCAACGGTTGGAACGGTAACCGAAATATATGACTTCCTGCGGCTGCTTTATGCGCGTGCCGGCGAAGCTTTTTCGTATGAAACGGGCGAGAAAATGGTGAAATACACCGATGAGCAGATTCTGAAATTGATTCAGGAGAACTTTTCAGGCAAGCGGATTTTGGTCATGGCGCCCTTGGTGCGTGGACGAAAAGGGCATTACCGCGAGCTGTTTGAGCAAATCAGGCGCAAAGGTTTTTTGTACGCGCGCATTGACGGTGAGGTGAAGGAATTGGTCCCAAATATGCGCGTTGATCGGTACAAAAATCACTTTGTCGAAGTGGTAATCGACCGGCTGGAAGTGGAGAAGGAAAGCCTGAAACGATTGAAAGAATCGGTGCAAACGGCGATGACTCAAGGGCATGGCATCATCCTGATTATGGAGCATGACTCCGATAACATGAAATACTACAGCCGCCAGTTAATGTGCCCGACAACGGGTATTTCGTATGCTGAGCCGGCGCCGCATAATTTCTCGTTCAACTCGCCGCAGGGGGCATGTCCGCGATGCAACGGCCTGGGGCAGGTGGCTGAAATTGATCTGGAAAAAATCATTCCGGAACCGGAGAAAAGCATCGCCAAAGGCGGGATCGCTCCGCTGGGGCCGCAAAAAAACACGCTCATTTTTTGGCAAATCGAAGCGCTGGGCGAGAAGTATGGTTTCGACCTGAAAACGCCGGTGCGTGATATTCCGGAAGATGGACTGAATGCTGTACTCTACGGAACCAACGAACGCATCCAACTAAAGAATTCGCCACTGGGTAGTTCCGTGAATTACATGATGACTTATGAGGGCGTGATTAAATATATTGACAGCCAGCGTGATGATAATCCATCGAAAAAGGCGAAAAAGTGGGCGAATCAGTTTGTCAAGGAGCATACCTGCCCCGACTGTAACGGACAGCGTCTGAAAAGAGAATCGCTGCATTTTAAAATCGACAATCAGAATATTTCGGATGTTGCCAGGCTCGATATCAATGAGCTGAACGATTGGCTGGCTGATTTGGAAGATCGCCTGACCCCCCGGCAGCGCCAGATCGGGACGGAAGTGATTAAGGAAATTCGCGACCGGGTGAGCTTCCTGATCGATGTTGGACTGGAATATTTGTCGCTGGATCGCACCTCCCGAACCTTGTCAGGTGGCGAGTCGCAACGAATTAGGCTGGCCACCCAAATTGGCTCGCAGTTGGTCAACGTACTGTATATTTTGGATGAACCCAGCATTGGGCTGCATCACCGCGATAACCTGCGCCTGATTCATTCGCTTCAGAAGTTACGCGACACCGGTAACTCGGTGATTGTGGTGGAACACGACAAAGACATGATGCTTTCGGCTGACTACATTGTAGATATGGGGCCGTATGCCGGCCGTCATGGGGGCGAAGTGGTGGCTGCCGGAACGCCTCAAGTGATTCTGGAGGCCAACACGCTGACGTCAAAGTATCTGACCGGCGAGCATCAGATCGCCGTCCCTGAAATTCGTCGGGCCGGAAATGGGAAGTCCATCAAGCTGAAAGGCTGTAGTGGAAATAACCTGAAAAATGTGAATGTTGAATTTCCCCTGGGCAAGTTAATTTGCATCACCGGCGTATCGGGTAGCGGGAAGTCGAGTTTAATCAACGGAACCTTGCAGCCCATTTTGAGTCAGCATTTTTACAAGTCAGTACAGGATCCGCTTCCGTATAAAAAGATAGAGGGGCTTAAAAATATTGATAAAGTGGTTCAGGTCAACCAGTCACCATTGGGGCGCACGCCTCGTTCCAACCCGGTGACTTACACCGGCGTTTTCTCCGATATCCGGGCCTTGTTCGCCCTGTTGCCCGAAGCGAAAATACGCGGGTACAAACCCGGCCGTTTCTCTTTCAATGTGAAGGGCGGACGTTGCGAAGATTGCCAGGGCGGTGGTCTGAAGCTGATTGAGATGAACTTCTTGCCCGATGTGTATGTGCATTGCGATACCTGTAACGGGAAACGCTACAACCGCGAAACCCTGGAAGTTCGCTACCGGGGAAAATCGATTGGCGATGTGCTGAACATGACCATCAACCAAGGCGTTGAGTTTTTCGAGAACATGCCGTCGATTCTGCATAAACTGAAAACAATCCAAGAGGTTGGGCTGGGATATATTACGCTCGGACAATCATCCACAACCTTGTCGGGTGGCGAGTCGCAACGGGTAAAACTGGCGTCAGAGCTGGCCAAGAAAGATACTGGAATGACCCTGTACATCCTGGACGAACCAACCACCGGACTTCACTTCGAAGATATCCGGGTGTTGCTGGAGGTGCTCAACAAACTGGTTGACCGTGGCAACACCGTCATTGTGATTGAGCACAACATGGATGTCATTAAAGTGGCTGATCATATTATTGACCTGGGGCCTGAAGGCGGAAAGGGTGGCGGACAGCTACTGTGTGCGGGCACACCGGAGGAAGTCGTGAAAAACAGAAAATCGTACACAGCAAGGTATTTGAAAAAAGAGTTAGCTTTATAGTTGAAATTTTCAACATTCGGTGATCCGGCTTTCGGCCGTTTTCGATTGCTGATTTGTGAACCAAGCGAATTATGAAAACAATTGAAATCTACTGCGAAAATAACAAGACCACCAAAGCGTATCCGCTGGGAACTACGCTCGAAGAAATAAAAGATGACATGCAGATCAAGCTGCAAAACCCGATTTGTGGGGCTTTGGTGAATCACAAAGTCAAAGAATTGTCCTTTTCCGTGGTTAAATCCAAGCGAATCCAGTTCATCGATTATTCCCATCCAGACGGACGACGGCTGTACACACGTTCCTTGTTGTTTTTGCTCTATGTGGCTGTAAAGGAGGCATTTCCACAGGTGAAGCTAAAAATCATGAATGGCATTTCGCAGGGATATTATTGTGAGTTGGTCGGGCTGGAGCGTCCCATTACCGAGTCGGATATTTTTGAATTGAAAAGCGAAATGCGACAATGGGTGGAGCGGGATTTACCGATTGTAAAGAAAGGGATTCCGACCAACGAAGCAGTGGATATTCTGGTTCAGCAAGGGCTGGAAGAAAAGGCACGTTTGTTTGAGCAACAAGGCACTTTGTTCTCTTACCTCTATTTTATCAATGGATTAGCGAACTACTTTTACGGGCATCATGTCCCGTCAACAGCTTATCTAAGCAATTTTGGATTGGCAACTTATTTCGACGGAATCTTACTGCAAATTCCGCAACCCGACAATTTCGACAACCTCTTTCCGGTAATCAAGCAAGAAAAGCTTTTTGGTGTATTCAAAGAGCATAAGAAACGAGCCGAGATTCTGGATGTTCCCGATTTGGGAAAGTTGAATGAATACACGGACATGGGAAAGAGTGGCGATATTATTAAAATTTCAGAAGCGCTGCATGAAAAGAAGATTGCGGAAATTGCCAATCAGATTGATGCGCGGCGCGATGAGATAAAAGTGATTCTCATTGCCGGCCCATCGGCTTCAGGAAAAACAACTTTCACCAAACGTTTGGCTGTTCAGCTTGCGGTAAACGGGCTGGTGCCTCACATGATTTCGCTGGATGACTATTTTGTTGATCGCGAGAAAACCCCGCTCGATGAAAATGGCGAGTATGATTTTGAAGCGCTCGAAGCCATCGACATCAACTTCTTTAATGAGCAATTGCTTCAGCTTTTTAATGGAGAAGAAGTGGAACTGCCCAAATTTAATTTTGCACTGGGCAAACGGCTCAACTCTGGCGAAATGCTGCGTTTGGGCGATGGACACCTGCTGTTGGTGGAAGGAATTCATGGAAACAATCCCGGATTGACCCCACATGTGAGTGAGCGGCAAAGTTTCAAGATTTTCCTTTCGGCGCTGACTCAAATTTCATTTGACGATCATAACCATATCTCAACAACCGATAATCGGATGATTCGCCGGATGATTCGCGACAGCATGTATCGTGGTTATTCGGCTTGCGATACCATCAAGCGCTGGCCTAGCGTGAAAAATGGCGAAGAGAAAAATATTTTTCCCTACCAGGAAAATGCCGATGTGATGTTTAACTCGGCCATGGTTTACGAGTTGGCCGTGCTAAAAAAATATGCCGAACCCTTACTGAAAAATGTTCCTGAAAACCGCGTGGAGTTTTGCGAAGCCAACCGCCTGCTGAAGTTTTTCAGCTATATCAAAAGTATTGATGATTTCGAAATCCCGCCAACATCACTCATTCGTGAATTTTTGGGTGGAAGTAGTTTTCGCTATTAGCACGGCTTAAGTGTTAAATCTAATTGAATGTAGCCTTGCGGCTTTTCATTAAAGCCATGTTAAATTTTTATAAATAAAACGTGAAAACTATAATGGTTTTGAAAGTTTTCATATTTTTGACGTCAAATTTAAGACGATGGAAGTACGTGAACGAATTATAGAGGAAGCGACCAGGTTGTTTTTTCAGTATGGCATCCGCAGCATTACGATGAATGAAATTGCGGTGTCGCTGGGTATTTCAAAGCGCACGGTATACGAAACTTTTAAGGATAAAACCGAATTGATTCATACCTGCCTGAGAGATTTAATCCGGCAGCGGGATGAACGCAGCCAGGAGGTGATCGCTTCCTCAGCTAATGTGATCGAAGCCATTTTTACTTCTATGCAAGATGGCATCAAAGCGATAAACACAATCAATCCGCTGTTTTTTCATGATTTGAAAAAATACTACCCGGTGATTTGGAAAACTTTGCACGAAGAAAATAAGGAAAAGCATTACAATCTCACCTACACGCAATTGCGCAAAGGGGTAAACGAAGGTTTGTTTCGAAAGGACATTCACATTGGGATTGTTTCGAAATTGTTTCATGAACAGGTGAATCTGATTTCAGATGAGTCTGTCTTTCCGCGCGAGCAGTACGAGCTGACGGATTTGTTTAAGAACCTCATGATCAACTTCGTTCGGGGGATTTCTACTCAAAAAGGAATTGACTTGGTGGATAAAATGTTGGACTAAATTTTTTTTGCCTTTAAAAAAACCAGAAAGAACGATAAAGTTTTCAGAGTTTATGGTGGATGATCGGACAATCGTAGAAACGAGCTATATGCTATACGTAAAGCATGGAATTAAAAGTGTCAGCGTTGATGAAATTGCAGCTATGCTTGGCATCTCAAAAAAAACGTTGTATGTCCATATCCGGAGTCGCGATGAGTTGTTGCAGCTGGTGATTGACTATAGTCTGACACAATTTATTGCGGGGTTGCGCAAACTTTTGGAGCCTGAAGAGCACGTTTTCAGAAAGCTTGGACACTTATACAGCTACATCATCAAGATCAACCGTAAAGTCAATCCCTCGTTTCTTCCTGATCTGAAAAAAGTAAATATCGGGCATTTCCGCCGAATTCAAGATTTTCGGAACGATCAGCTTTTTAGTTTCGTGAAATCCATCATGGAACAAGGTGTTCAGGAGGGATTGTTCCGGCCTGACCTCGATTTGAAACTGGTCTACCTCAATCAGATTTCGAAGATTGACGGCGGCGTTTTGAAAGGTTCACCGGGCTACAATCAAACTTTATTTAGTGATTCAATTTACAAGCTGATTATAAACGACTTGATTGGAATGACAACCTTGAAAGGGCATCAGGAATTTGAAAAACAATACGATGAATTGCTGCACTTGATTGACGGGTACAGCCAATGCAATTTTCAGAAAACAAAATAAAACAGTTAAAACAAGTTCAGAATGAAAAACAGAAAACAGATGATGATGACGGTCCTGGCCTCGCTCTTCCTGCTTCAGGGAGTTTTGGCGCAGGACCACTTGTCAATTGATTTGCAGGGGGCTAAAGAGCACGCCTTGCAGTTCAATCGAAGTATCCGAAGTTCGGAGCTTTCAGTCAGACAGTCGCAAGAGCAATTGAAACAGGCGATTGCAGCGGGTTTGCCGCAGGTGAATGCCACCACGGATTACAACAATTCGTTGGGTGCCGAAATTTCTATCCAATTTGAAGAAAACATGCCGGCATCGCAAATTCCGATTGATCCGACCAGCAGTTTTAACCTGCAAGTGGGGCAGTTAATTTTTAGCGCAAACTATTGGGTTGGCCTTCATACGGCTAAGCTGTATCGAAACTTGTCGGAGAAGAATTTGGAGAGAACAGAACGCGACATTGTTAGCCAGGTGGTGAACAGTTACTATTTGGTGTTGGTTGCCGGCGAATCACTTCAAATTCTGGAAAGTAACGTGGAGAACCTCGAGGCGGTTTATGAGAAAACAAAGCCAATGGTTGAATTTGGAATGACCGAGAAAGTCGAACTTGACCAGCTATCTGTCCAGCTAAATTCCTTGAAAAATGCCGTCAAATCGGCTGGTCGTCAATATGAAATGGCTCAAAATATGCTTCGCCTGCAGTTGGGTGTTTCGTCTGAGACCGAACTGGAGCTGACGGAAACCCTGACGCAGATCCTCAATTCGAACGAATTTGATTCGATGCAGGCAAGCGCATTTGTCCCTGATCAAAACATTGATTTCCAGTTGATGAGTGTTCAGGAGCAAATGCAGGAAAAACAGGTTGATATGCAGAAAGCCAACTATTTGCCAACGGTGTCGGGCTACTATTCGTTCACCCAGAAAATATTGAAACCAGCCTTCGACATGACCCCCAATCACATGATCGGCCTGCAGATGAATATTCCGATTTTTTCGAGTGGCGAACGGCGATCGAAAGTGCGACAGGCTAAAATTGAATTGGAAACGGTTCAGAATGAAAGGGCACTGCTTGAGGATCAACTCGACATTCAATATAAACAGCTCAGTTTTAACCTGAGAAGTGCGCTTGATAATTTCGAAAATCAAAGCCGGAATATTGAGGTGTCGCGTGAGGTGTATGAAAACCTGCAACGCAAATTCAACCAAGGGCTTATTTCGAGTTTGGAGTTGACCAGCGCAGACAATAACTATCTGAAAGCGGAGTCAGATTATTTGCAGGCGGCACTCGAGGTATTACAAGCACGCAATGAGTTAAAAACATTATTGGGAGAAATAAAATAAACAATTTAATAGAATTGAAAATGAAACAATTAAACACTTTTATAGGACTGCTTGCTGTTTTGGCCATTTCGTCCTGTTCGGCACCAAAAGAGGAAGCTGAAACAAATACTGAATCCGGGCGGCTTGTTGAACGTGTGCGCGTCACCACACTTGCCAAAGAGGAAATTACCCGAAGCATCGAATATTCAGCGAGCCTTGAGCCTTTCAATACCGTACACATGGTTCCTGCATCGCCCGGACGAATTGAAGCGATTCATGTGGAGCTGGGCGACCGAGTGGGCAAAGGACAGGAATTGGTCCGAATGAATGACGCCCAACTGAACCAGGCCCGGATTCAGCTTAATAATTTGAAGGCCGATTATGCGCGCCTCGACACGTTGAAGAAGTTGGGTAGCATTGCCGAACAACAGTACGAACAACTTCAGGCACAATACGAAGCGGCGAAGGAAAATGTTGATTTTTTGGAGGATAATACGCTGCTACTTGCCCCGTTTAACGGACTGATTTCGGGCAAATACCACGAAGCCGGCGAAATGTATTCCGGATCGCCGGTTGCCGAAATTGGCAAAGCGGCCATCTTAACCATCATTCAGGTTGACAAGCTGAAAGCGATTGTGAGCATTTCTGAAAAATACTTTCCAAACATTCAAAAGGGTATGCCGGTTTCTGTGACCTTCGATGTGTATCCCGGAGAAAAGTTTGCAGGCCAGGTGTTCCGGATTGCGCCAACCATTAATCCGCAAAGCCGCTCGTTCGAAATTGAAGTCAGCATGGATAATCCAGCTGGAAAACTGCGGCCCGGAATGTTTGGTCGCGTGACCATTGGCCTGGAAAATACAGAGGCAACGGTGCTGCCGGCTTTGGCCATCCTGAAAATGCAAGGATCAAACGTGCGCTACTTGTTCGTTGAACGGAACGGTAAGGCGAAACGTGTGGAAGTAACGCTCGGAGACCGGTTTGACGACAAGGTGGAGGTGATTTCAAGTGAACTGCAATCCGGTGATCAGATTATTGTCGAAGGCCAGGCTCGCTTGCTCGATGGTGCATTGGTGGAGGTGGCAGACTAGCGGTTCGCCCGAACATTTTTAAATAAAGCAATTGAATTATGAGTATATATAAAAGTGCTGTTGATAAGCCGATTACCACCTTTATGATTTTTATCGCGGTGGTGGTGATGGGTATTTTCTCACTCATCAATATTCCGGTCGATCTGTATCCGGAAATGGAGCCGCCCTATGTGTCGGTAATGACCACTTATGCCGGAGCAAACGCTTCGGATATTGAGACCAATGTAACCAAAGTGCTGGAGGACGCACTCAATTCGGTGGACAAGCTGAAAGAAATGACTTCCACTTCTTCGGACAATCTTTCGGTAATTTCGCTCGAATTTGAATGGAACGCCAATTTGGATGAAGCGACGAATGACATTCGCGATGTGATTGACCGGATTTACGATAACCTGCCCGAAGCGGTAGATCGGCCAACCATTTTCAAGTTCAATACCAGCATGTTTCCGATTCTTTTTTATGCCATCACCGCCGACGAAAGTTACCAGGGATTGGAGAAAATTATCGACGAAAAGGTAATTAACCCCTTGAACCGGGTTGAAGGAGTGGGGTCGGTGGCCATGGTTGGCACACCACACCGGATGGTTTATGTGGACGTGGATCCCAAACGGCTGGATGCCTACAACTTAACCCTGGAGCAGCTTGGGTCCTCCATTGCCGGCGAGAACCTGAACATGCCCCTCGGAAATGTAAAAATGGGCAAGCTGGATTACCAGATCCGGGTGCAAGGTGAATTTTCCGAAAGCGAACGGATCAAGAGCTTGGTGGTTGCCAACTACAATGGACAGCAAGTTTATCTGCGCGATGTGGCAACTGTGCGCGATACGTTGAAAGATGTGACGCTGGAAGAAAAAATCAACGGGCAAACCGGGGTGCGGATGTTCGTGATGAAGCAATCCGGAGCAAACACGGTGAAAGTGGCCCGCCAAATTAAGGAGCGGCTCGAGGAGTTAAAGCCGACTTTGCCTCCCGATATTCAAATCCAAGAGATTTTCGACTCATCAACTTTTATCAAAGGCTCGATCAACAACCTGGCATCAACCCTGATGTATGCCATGATCTTCGTGGTGTTGGTCGTGTTGTTTTTTCTCGGACGATGGCGGGCGACCTTCATCATCGTTCTGACCATTCCTATTTCGTTGATTGTCGCCTTTATTTATCTCTACATGACGGGCAATTCAATGAATGTCATTTCGCTGACTTCGCTGTCCATCGCGATTGGGATGGTGGTGGACGATGCCATTGTGGTTCTCGAAAATATCACACGTCATGTCGAGCGGGGGGCCAGTCCGCGTGAAGCAGCGATTTATGCCACCAACGAAGTTTGGTTGTCGGTGATTGTTACCACGCTGGTTGTGGTAGCCGTATTTTTTCCGCTCACCCTGGTTTCCGGTATGACCGGCGTGTTGTTTAATCAGCTGGGCTGGATTGTAACCATTACCGTGGTGACCTCAACTTTTGCTGCCATTTCATTGACGCCCATGTTGGCTTCGAAGTTTTTGAAGTTGAAGAAACGTCAAAAAACACGGAAGTACGGATACGAAAATACGATCGAAAAATGGCTGGGCAAGTTGGATCATTTCTATGAAATATTGCTTCGGAAGTTGATGCACCACAAAGCAGTCGTGGTGCTTGCCACTTTCCTTATTTTCTTCGGCTCTTTATTTCTGATGAAGTTCGTGGGTACGGATTTCATGCCTGAGTCGGATGAAAGCCAGATTACAGCAAACATTGAATTGCAAACGGGTTTGCGCGTGGAAGAAACGGTGAAGGTGACCCGCCAGTTGGAGCAGGTGATCCGGGAAAGATACCCGGAAGTTGAGCTGATTGCTTCTTCATCTGGTTCAGATGATGAAGGCGGCTTTATTTCGATGTTCAGCACCACCGGTTCAAACATCATCAACTTCACCCTGCGCTTGTCAGATTTGGATGAACGAGAACGCACGGTTTGGGAAATTGCTGATGACTTCAGGGCCCAGATTGCTTTGTTACCCGAAGTGGTCAATTCAACTATTTCAACCGCATCGCAAGGGCTTGGCGGCTCGGGTAATGTGGTGGAATACGAGATTTATGGCTATAATTTTGATGTGACCAATGCGTATGCAGAACAGGCTTTTGACCGGATCAAGGCGATGAATGGCGCACAGGATGTTTCCATCAGCCGCAAAAATGATAAGCCAGAACTGCAGATTGTACTCGATCGCAATAAATTGTCGGAACATGGGCTGACGACAGCACAAGTTTCTACTTTGGTTCGAAATCGGGTAAACGGCTTGATTCCATCTTATTTTAAAGAAGAAGGGGAGGAGTATGATATCAAAATCCGGCTGGAGGAAAAATACCGGAGCTCAATCAGCGATCTGGAGGAAATGACCATCATGACGCCGGCCGGAAACAAAATCAAGCTCAAGGAATTGGGCGAAATCGTGGAGTATTGGTCTCCTCCAAGCATCCAGCATAAACGCCGCGAGCGCTTGGTGACCATCTCTGCATCACCCGACAACATTTCCTTGGGTGAACTGGCCAGCCGCATCAAAACCGAAGTTGCCGGACTGGAAACTCCTGCCGAAATTGTGACATCCGTTGGTGGAGCTTATGAAGATCAGCAGGAGTCGTTTCTGGACCTGGCCATGTTGCTGGGATTAAGCCTGATCCTGGTGTTTATTGTGATGGCTGCTCAGTTTGAGTCGCTGCGTATGCCGCTGATCATCATGGTTTCTATTCCATTTGCATTCACGGGAGTCATCTTGGCTTTGGTTCTCACCGGAACAACGCTAAGTGTGGTAGCCGCCTTGGGGGCAGTCTTGTTGGTAGGGATTGTAGTGAAGAACGGTATTGTGCTGGTCGATTTTATTAACCTGATGCGTGATCGTGGCGTAGAGCTGTACGAAGCGATAGCCATCTCTGGAAAATCACGTTTGCGTCCGGTGTTGATGACGGCTGCAACCACGATCCTGGGCATGCTTCCTCTGGCCATGAGCACCGGTGAAGGGGCTGAAATTTGGCGTCCGATGGGAATCACCGTAATCGGGGGATTGATTTTCTCTACACTGGTGACCATGATCATCGTTCCGGTGATGTATGCGCTACTGGCCAGCAAAGGCGAGCGTCGCAAAAAGGAAAAAGTGAGACAACAATTTGTATTTATGGACAAGTAATATAGTATAGGATGAAAGCAGTATTTATTGTATTTAATCAAGCCAATACCGAACGGGTGGAATACATGCTCGACCGATTGGATGTCCGGGGCTATACCTGGTGGAACGACGTGCTTGGCCGTGGCTCTGTAGATGGCGAACCACGCATGGGAACGCACACCTGGCCCGAAATTAACTCGGCCGTTTTGACCATTGTCCCTGATGATAAGGTGGACGAACTTTTGGAAAAAGTCAAAAAATTGGACGAAGTTAATAAGGAAGTTGGCGTTCGGGCCTTTGTTTGGGATGTTCTTCAATCCGTATAAAAACACGCTTTTAGTTTGGGGGCTTTCTTCTGATTTTGAATCAAGAGGGAGGCCCCTTTTTTTGACTCCGACTGCGTCTTTTGAGGCTCAAAAGTTTTTCTGCATAACCCTTGGAAACAGAAAGGCTTGAAATACGCCGCGGCTCAGCATGAACAACATCATGGCCATCCAAAGCGCATGATTACCCATTGCTGGTTGCAGCAGAAAATAGCTTGGCAGAAAAACGAGGAAACTGGCGCCAAGCATGCTGTTACGCATTTCTTTGGAGGCGGTGGCTCCAATATAAACACCGTCCCAAATGAACGATGCAAAGGAGATGATCGGTGTCAGCACAACCCAAAAACGAAAGTCCAGCGCTGTGGCAATCAAATTCGTTTGATTGGTGAGCAGGCCTAAAATCAAATCATTGGCAACCAAATAGATCAGGCTGAAAACAAAAGCCAGCAAGCCGCCCCAATAAAAAAGTAGCCGGGTGACTTTCAGAAAAAGGCTACGGTTGCGTTCGCCTTTGTAGCGCCCCGACAAGGCTTCACCGGCATAGGCAAAGCCATCAATGAAAAAGGCAAAAAACAGCAGAAATTGAATCAGGATGGAATTGACTGCCAGAATGTGATCGTTGATGCTGGCCGATTTTGAGGTGAAAAACGTAAAGACGAAAATCACGCAAAACGTACGGATGAAGATATCGGAGTTCACCTGGAAAAAGTTCTTCAAGGCTTTGGGATCAATCACGGCGGGCCAGTTCCAATGCGTGATCAAAGCTTTGTATGATCTGAAAAACAGGGCCAGTCCCACCACAATACCCAAATACTGGGCAATAACGGTTCCCAAAGCCACTCCGGCGGCGTTGAGGTGAAAGAACCTCACAAAGATAAAGCTGAGAACGATGTTGAGCACGTTGGCGGCAATCGCTGTAATCATGGGGTATTTGGCATTCTGCATGCCCAAAAACCAGCCATTCAGCACATACAATCCCAGGGTGGCAGGCGCTGCCCAGATCCGGATGCGGAAATACTCGCGGGCAAGCGATTCCACTTCCTCACTGCCATTAATTAAATGGAAACTCAGCCACTCAATCGGAAATTGCAACAGAAGGATAACGAAACCGGTCAGGGTCGAAATCAACATGGCTCTTGAAAGGATGTGAAAACTTTCAGGTGTGTTTTTTTCGCCATATGCTTGGGCGGTAAATCCGCTGGTGCCCATCCGTAGAAAGCTAAATCCCCAGTAAATGAAGTTGAAAATGACCGTTCCGAGCGAAACAGCCCCAATAAAAACTTCCGAATCCAGGTGTCCCATCAGGGCGAGGTCAACCAGTCCCAGCAAAGGAATGGTGACATTGCTGACAATGTTTGGGATTGCTAAACGCAGTATTCTTCGGTTCACGGATTTCTTTTTTGGCAAAGAAAAGAAAAATAATCAGGGCAATTTTCTTCGAATCATCAATAGTTCTGGAATGTGGGCACGCATCGTTGAGAGCAGTTTTCCTTTTTCATGTTGACGCTGTCCCTTTTGCAAACGCTTCTTTATTATGGATTTTCCCGAGCGCACTGAGAACCAGGAGCCAACGGACTACAGTTCGAAATGCTGATTGACTAAGCCTATCAGGTATCAATTTTTTCAATAAAATTAGTCTTAATCTGATTTGGTTCGAAACAATTTTGCCCCTAGATTTGTATATAAAGATAAACGAATCTGAAAATCACATAAACAAATATTGACTATGTCATTTGAATTACCAAAATTAAGTTACGCATACGACGCTCTTGAACCATTAATTGATGCACGCACGATGGAAATTCACCATAGCAAGCATCATGCTGCTTATACCAGCAAGTTGAACGATGCGGTTAATGGAACCGAGCTCGAAGGAAAATCAATTGAAGAATTATTGGCCAACGTGTCCAAGCATTCAACAGCCGTTCGGAATAACGGTGGTGGTTTTTACAACCACAATTTGTATTGGGAAATTATGGCTCCCGGTGGCGCCACCCAACCTGAAGGAGATTTATTAAAAGCTATAACTGATTCCTTGGGATCAGTCGATAAATTTAAAGACGCTTTTGCCAATGCAGCTGCAACCCGATTTGGTTCGGGATGGGCTTGGTTGGTAAAGCAGGGTGATAGTTTGGTCGTTTCATCGACACCCAATCAGGACAATCCCTTGATGGATGTTGCTGATGTAAAAGGGACTCCAATCCTTGGAATTGACGTTTGGGAACATGCTTATTATTTAAAGTATCAGAACAAACGCCCCGATTACATTGAGGCTTTTTGGAAAGTCATCAATTGGGATGAGGTGGCCAAACGGTTTAAAGGTTAGTTGATTTTTGGTTTTTTTCCCCGAAGCAGAGGCTTCGGGGTTTTTATTGCCCTTTTTTTGTGAGTCATTTAAACGAAGGTTATGAAAATTAATGAACTCATACTGTACACCACCACATTGGAGGATCAAAAGGTGTTTTATACTGAAACGCTTGGTTTGCCTTTGCTCGAAACCTCCTCAACATCATTTAAAGTGGCTGCGGGCTATTCCATGTTGACATTCAAAAGGCGTGATTACGCAACACCTTACCATTTTGCATTCAATATTCCCTCTTATCTCGATCCTGAGGCATTGGCCTGGATTCGTAAACGTACACCGGTTTTGAAACACCAAGGGAAAGGCTTGGTTGATTTCGTCAATTGGAATGCACGCTCCATTTATTTTTACGATGCCGATCAAAACATCGTTGAGTTGATTGCGCGGAAAAGTTTAGGCATTCAGAGTCTGGATACTTTCGATCATCATGCTTTTCTGTGCATTAGCGAAGTGGGCTTGGCCGTAAACGACATTGAAACCACATATAGGCAGTTGCAAAAGCTGACTGATTTTGAGATTTTCGATGGCGATTTTGATCGGTTTTGTGCTGTTGGCGACGAACACGGTCTATTCATTCTCATCAACAAACACCGGAAAGACTGGTTTCCGACGGGGGACAAAGCATTTTCCTCCGACTTCGAAATCGAATTTCAAAACCATGGGCGCCTGCTCGAATTTGCTTTCCGCGAAGGCGAGATTGAAGCCATGGTCGAAAGCTAATCTGTCCATTACAAATTTGTCCTCATCTTCATTTTCTATTTGAGGAGTTGACCTCTGAATTTACGCCAGTTCGATGACGGTAATTTCGGGTAGAATTCCTAGCCTCCCCTGGTAGCCGATAAAACCAAAACCGCGGTTGACATACAGAAACTGGTTTTCCTGTTGGTACAAGCCGGCCCACTGGTCGTAAACATACTGCACCGGGCTCCACTTGAAGCCGGGAATGTCGATGCCGAATTGCATGCCATGGGTGTGTCCGCTCAAGGTTAGCGCAATGTCGGGGTAGCTTTTGCGCACCTCGGCTTCCCAGTGCGATGGGTCGTGGCTGAGCAGTATTTTCAGCGGAACGTCGCCATTTTCAAGTCCGGCTGTTGCTTTTTGCAGGTCGCCGTATTTCGGAAAACCGGCTTTTGCTCCCCAGTTTTCAATACCGATCAGTGCAAGGTCCTGCCCCCGGTGCTCCAATACCACATTTTCATTCATCAGCAGACGCCAGCCCATCGCTGCATGATGCTGTTTCAATTGTTCCAGGTTTTGCTTCTTGGCTTCGTCGGATGACCACGAAACATAGTCGCCATAATCGTGGTTTCCCAACACGGAGTATACCCCCAAAGGCGCATTCAGTTTTTTGAACACCTGCAAATAAGGAGCAAGTTCTTCGGCTTTGTCATTCACTATATCACCTGTGAATAAGATCAGGTCGGGCTTTTGATCCAGAATTGAAGCTACACCTTCAGCGACTGCATCCGGGTCGTCGAAACTGCCTGAATGGATATCTGATATCTGCACGATGCGCAGCCCTTTAAAGGCATCGGGCAGCGATGGGATTGGCAAACGAACACGCCTGATTTGGTACCGATATCGATTGGTCATACCGTAAACCAAGCCCGAGGTAAGTACTGCGCCAAGCAGCAAGGCGGTTTGCGAAATGAAGGTAAACCGGCTGATAAAGCGGGCTCCTCCCGGCACGCCATCCGCTGGACTGCTTCTGAATTGGGTGAGGAACTTGACCGTATTGGGAATAACCAACAACAGGTCGCCAATCAGCATGATGGCGGCTACCAGTGTCTTTCCGAGGAAAACACCGATGAGGATATTCACGGTGTATTTCAGCGCCAGCGAAGGCCACGCGCTTTTTCCGTAATTCGGCAAGGCCCAAAAACTCCATAAGATGGCCAGCGATAGCACCGCATAAAGAATGAATAATCCCCATTGAAAGTTACTGTTTGTACTCTTCAAAACTGTCCGCAGGGCAACGAACGAATAATATTCAACGGCAAGGATAAAAAGGCCAAAAAATAACAACGGTTTACTTATCATGTGCTTGTTTTCGTTTTCTGAACAAATCCTGTGCGGAAGATTCAAGGTTTTGAAAGCCTGATTGCCCGGCCGGGATTTCCCTTAATAACAGCCAGATTGACCAGATGGTTGTCTTTTGTTTTGCATTCAAGTGGCTTACAACCAACAATCGACCGGAATTCCTTATTCTTTAACAAATATTTACGATTACTTCAGATTTGCTCCGTACCGCTCAGGTTTACCCGCTACCACTCAGTATTGGGAGCTACCGGCTGGAATTGAAACAAGATCGCCCGGAATTGGAATATACGGCTCAGAATTGCGACACGACTGCCCGGAATTGGAAAATACGGCTCAGAATCGCGACACGACCGGTCGGAATTGGAAAATACAGCCCAGAATTGCGACACGACCGCCCGGAATTACAACAAGACCGTACTTCTTTCAATTCCGGCTGGTATGCTCCGACTCCTGGTTTTCCGACCGTAGCGTCAAGTTTTAAGAGTGCAAGCCTGGTCCGTTAGCCTGTTCTTCCGGCGTTTTTTTATGAAACGAACATGAGCTTGCAATCTGGAATGTTTTTAAATAGGATGTGATTGGTGTTTTCTTCAAACTTTTTGTGTTTACTTCATGTTAGAAAGACAAAAATCAACACGAATTAGTAACCTTTAAATTGAAGATTATGTCATTTGAATTGCCAGCATTACCCTATGCGAAAAATGCGTTAGAACCTTACATTAGTGAAAAGACCTTGGATTTTCATTATGGAAAACACCACCAGGCTTATGTGAATAACCTGAACAACCTGATTCAGGGGACCAAGTTTGAAACGGCCGATCTGGAAACGATTGTTAAAGAATCGGATGGAGGAATCTTTAACAATGGTGCACAAGTTTGGAACCACACGTTCTACTTCATGCAGTTTGCCGCTGATGGTTGCAAAGAACCCAAAGACGAACTGAAAAAAGCGATTGAAGCTGAATTTGGTTCGGTTGAGTCGTTTAAAGATGCCTTTTCGAAAGCGGCCGCGACTTTGTTTGGCTCGGGCTGGGCGTGGTTGGTGAAAGATGCCGCCGGAAAGCTGAGCATTGTTCAAACCAGCAATGCGGCCAACCCCATGCGCGATGGCTTGACCCCGCTGATGACCTGCGATGTGTGGGAACATGCCTACTACCTGGATAAGCAAAACGCCCGTCCAAAGTACATCGAAGATTTTTGGAAAGTGTTGGATTGGAAAGTTGTTTCAGAACGTTTTTAAAGAAAGTTAAACTCATGAGTGCAGAAAAAGTGTTGGAAGTAATGAAGGCTGCCGGGAGGCCGATGAAAGCCGGCGAGATTGCCGCTGCTGCTGGCTTGGATAAAAGAGAAGTGGATAAAGCCATGAATGTTCTGAAAAAAGAGGGCAAAATAGTTTCCCCGGTACGTTGTGCCTGGGAGCCGGCAAAATAAAAAAAAAAGGGGACTGCTCAGGTCCCCTTTTTACATTGCGAGTATTTGCTATTGAATCGCCTATCTGGTAATCTTTATGGTTTCAATTTTTGTTACTCATGATCAATTTCAAAATTGAAGATTACTTTCTAAGCAAAGTTTCCATTTCTTCCAGGGTTTTTCCTTTTGTTTCCGGCACCATTTTCCAAACAAAGAAGAACGACAGGACGCTCATGGCTCCGTAGAAACAGTAAGTCATGCCGCTACTGAATTCCATCATGGCCGGATAGGTTGATGAAATGAAATAGTTGGCGGCCCACTGCGCTGCAACGGCGATAGCCACCGCCTTTCCACGAATTTTGTTTGGGAAAATCTCCGAAATCAATACCCAGGTAATGGGTCCCCACGACATCATAAACGAAGCCGTGTAGATGATGATAAACACCAGCGTGCTAATGCCAATCACCTTCATAAAGGCCAGTGCGCCAATGGCGAACATGCCGATGGCCATACCAACCGACCCGACCATGAGCAAGGGTTTGCGTCCCCACTTGTCAACGGTCATAATCGCCACTACCGTGAAAATGACATTCACCAAGCCCATAACCACCGTTTGCAACATCGAGGCATCTTTCTCGGCGCCCATGCTTTCGAAAATCCGGGGTGCGTAATAAAGCGCCACGTTGATTCCAACAAATTGCTGGAACACCGATAACAGGATTCCGATGATGATGATCACTTTTCCGTAGGCAAACAATTTGGCTGATGATTTCTGAACGGTTCCTTTGATATCCTGAAGGATCTGCAGCGCCCGCTCCTTACCATTAATTTTGGTAAGAATGGCCAGCGCTTCATCATCTTTATGGTTCAAAGCCAGGTAGCGGGGCGTTTCGGGTACAAAAAACAGCAGCACACCAAAAATACCGGCGGGAATGGCTTCCGAAGTAAACATCCGGCGCCAGCCTACGGTATTGATCCACTCCAGGCTTTGTCCATTGGCAATGCCCCAGTTCACAAAATACACCACCAACATCCCGAAAATAATGGCAAACTGGTTGATGGAAACCAGTCGTCCACGAATGTCGGCAGGCGCAATTTCACCAATGTACATGGGAACCACCGCCGAAGCCAGTCCAACACCAATACCACCAATCACGCGGTAAAAGTTGAACATGTACAACAAGCCCATGGTTGGTTCTCCCTTGGTGAAGAACAGGAACTCAGGGTTTCCTGAGCCGAGCGCCGAGAGGAAGAATAAACCGGCAGCAAACATCAGGGAGCGCTTGCGTCCAAAACTTTTGGACAACAAGCCTGACAGTCCGCCACCGATAATACATCCGATCAGCGCGCTGGAGATCGTAGCTCCATGGATCCAGGAACTCAGTCCAAGTCCATCAATCAAGTAGGCTTGCACCGATTTCTCGGCTCCGGAAATGACTGCGGTGTCATATCCGAAAAGCAAGCCGCCAAGCGTAGCCACCAAGGTAATGGCAATGATGTAGAGCGAGTTTTGACCTTTCATAGGGCTAGATGTAGCAGTTGATTAATTGCTCCATCATTTCCTGTTTTCCGCTGATTTGTTTTGGCTCGCCAACTTCTTTGGCAATCGTATACAAGTCTTCTAAACTTAGCTTACCGTTCTCAAATTCAGCTCCTTTTCCTGACTCGAACGATGCATAACGAGCTCGACGCAGTTTCAGGTAATCTGATTCGTTTAAGATACGATCAGCAATGACCAGCGCACGGGCAAAGGTGTCCATTCCCGAAACGTGAGCGATGAAAATATCTTCCAGATCCGTTGAATTCCGGCGTGTTTTGGCATCGAAGTTAATTCCACCGTTTGTGAATCCTCCGGCGCTGATGATTTCGAGCATCGCTTCGGTTGTTTCGTAAATGTTGGTTGGGAATTCGTCGGTATCCCAGCCGTTTTGGTAATCACCTTTGTTGGCATCAATGGATCCCAGCATGCCGGCGTCGCCTGCCATGCGCAGTTCGTGTGCAAATGAGTGTCCGGCCAAGGTAGCGTGGTTGACTTCAATGTTGATTTTGAAATCTTCAGCCAAACCATTCTTTTCAAGGAAGCCCAAAATCGTTTGCACGTCGTAATCGTACTGGTGTTTGGTGGGCTCCATTGGTTTTGGCTCAATCAGGAAAGTTCCTTTAAATCCTTGTTTCCGGCCATAGTCGCGTGCCATACGAAGGAATTGGCCCATGTGGTCGAGCTCTTTTTTAGTATTGGTGTTGAGCAGGCTCATATAACCTTCACGTCCTCCCCAGAATACGTAGTTTGTTCCACCCAATGCGATGGTCGCGTCAATGGCGTTTTTCACCTGAACGGCGACATTGGTAATGACATTGAAATCGGGGTTAGTTGAAGCGCCATTCATATAGCGTGGGTTGGAGAATACGTTGGCCGTACCCCACAGCAGTTGAACACCCGTGGCTTGCTGGCGTGATTTCGCTTCATCCACCATTTTTGCGAGTCGCTGTTCAATTTCAAAAACCGAACCGTCACCCACCACATCCGTGTCATGAAAACAGTAGAATGGGGCACCAATCTTGGTAATAAATTCGAAAGCGGCGTCCATGCGCTCTTTGTTAGCATCCATCACGTTTGATGCGCCATCCCATGGAAAAACATGGGTTCCAGGGCCAAAAGGATCGCCACCGTCACCGCAGAAAGTGTGCCAGTAGGCGACAGCATAGCGAAGGTATTCCTTCATGGTTTTACCATTTACGACGCGGTTTTCGTCGTACCATTTGAATGCCAACGGATTTTTTGATTCCGGTCCCTCGTATTTGATTTTTTCAATACCGGGGAAATACTCTTTGTTACCTTTAAATACAGTCATGTTGCTAATTTTTATTTGTTTTATTGAAATTCAGAATTAAACGATCTCGATTGATTATGGATTGATGGTTGTTTTGGCGAGCTCC
>NZ_LGIA01000225.1 GCF_001270965.1 Sunxiuqinia dokdonensis
TGGTTGTTTTGGCGAGCTCCGTTTTCCAGCTTTCATAAGCGGTTTCGTAAGCTTGCTTATTTTTTTCATCCGGAACGATGGTTTCCAGCTTAGTCAGATTTTCGAAAGCTTCGCCGGCCGATTGATAGTAGCCAGAGCCAATACCTGCGCCGCGAGCCGCGCCAATTGAGCCATCGGTGTTGTACAGTTCGATGGTGGCTCCGGTAACTCCGGCCAATGTTTCCCTGAAAATGGGGCTTAAAAACATATTGGCTTTTCCTGCCCGGATCACTTTCGCGTTGATGCCAATGTTTTCCATCACTTCCATGCCGTACTTAAAGGAAAACACGATGCCTTCCTGAGCGGCCCTAAAGAGATGCGGCATGCTGTGAATGTTGAAGTTGATTCCGGCAAAGGTGGCCCCGGGGTTCTTATTCTCCAGTACCCGTTCAGCACCATTTCCAAAGGGAAGTATGCTCAGGCCTTCAGACCCGATGGGAACTTGGGCAGCCATGGCGTTCATTTGTTCGTAGGTGAATGCGCTGTTGCCTGCATTTTTATTCAGCCAGGAATTTAGAATGCCGGTTCCGTTGATGCACAGCAGCACACCCAGCCGGTTCGCTTGGGCTGAATGATTAACGTGGGCAAAAGTATTTACCCGCGATTTGGGATCGTAGGCCACTTCTTCGCTCACCCCGTACACCACACCCGATGTTCCGGCAGTCGTTGCAATTTCTCCCGGATTCAGCACATTCAGCGACAGGGCATTGTTGGGCTGGTCGCCTGCCCGGTAGCTGATTTTTGTGCCTTTGGCCAGTCCCAGCTCTTTGGCTGCCGTTGCACTGACCTCGCCCTGAACAGAAAATGTTGGTACAATTTCCGGGATGAATGAGGCATCGAACCCGTAATGGTCAAGGATAAGTTTGGACACTTTGTTTTGCTGAAAATCCCACAACATACCTTCCGATAATCCGCTGGCCGTGGTTTTGATTTCACCGCTCAACTTCATGGCAATGTAGTCGCCCGGCAGCATCATCTTGTAGATGCGGCTGTACTGTTCGGGTTCGTTGTCTTTCACCCATTTTAGCTTCGAAGCCGTGAAATTTCCTGGTGAGTTCAGCAAGCTGGCCAGGCATTTTTCTTCGCCGATTTCCTTTAGCGCCTGGTCTCCAATGGCAGCTGCGCGGCTGTCGCACCAAATAATCGATGGGCGAATCACCTCTTGCTTGCGGTCCACCATGACCAAGCCGTGCATTTGGTAGGAGATACCGATGGAGTCGATGGTTGACGGATCAACTTTCGACTGCGCCAATACGTCGGCTAAAGCCAGCTTGAGGTTGGACCACCACTGTTCAGGTTCCTGTTCGGCCCAACCGGATTGTAGGGCTGTTATCTTCATTTCTTGTTTGGGATGGAATGCGGAAGCAACACATTCGCCTGTTTCGCCAGCAAGCAGCGAAACTTTAACCGACGAGCTCCCAATATCGAAACCGAGTAAGTACATAGTTCTAAGCGTATTATTCGTTTAAATCTTAATAAACCGTTCTGTTCTGGTATGCTCTGCAAATTTAGGAGCAGGCTGGCGATTTCAAAATTTCTAATTCATGTTGTAAAACATGTTTTTCAGATTGAGCTGCGCACCTTCAATTTGGTGGGAACGCAAAAATGAATGGGGTCTCCGCTGTTGACGAAATCGGCAGCTTTGCGGCCCATGAGTTCAAAGTCGGTTGAAATGACGGTGATGCCATCTTTTACGTATTTTTTCATTGGCGTTTCGTTGTACGAAATCACGCCAACCTCCTTGCCTGGCGTTAATTTCTTTTGGTCACACTGATCCAGAAAGCGGGCCAGCAGTCGGTCGCTCACCATCAGGTACAGGTCGCCCGGCTGGATGTCGAGCAATTTGGAATTGCGCATGACTTCGCATTCAATCTGATAATCTTGGCAGAATGCTTTAAAATAATCGATCGACTCTTTGGGGTGATAAGTGAATTCAGGATACAAATAAATGAAACGTTTGTATTTTCTTACCAGCTCAATATTTGTTACAAAAGCTTGGTAGAGTGTCTGACCGAAGTCCTGATAAACTGATGAATTGGTTTCGCGTGAATGGACGTTCCAGTCGATGATAAGTAGTTTATCGGTTGGTATTTTTTTGATGACTTCCGGAACGTGTTCGTGATCGAAGTTCATGATGATGTACTTGGTGTATTTGCCCACGCTTTCTTTAATAATGGTTTCAAATACGTTGATGTTGTAATGGTGAAAATGTAAATCAACCGTAATATTGTCGGACAAATTCTCTAAAAATGAACCGTACAGAACTTCTTTGTAGGCTTTGAACGTATCGAGAAACAGAAAAACTTTGGTCGTTGCTTTAGCCACAAAATAGCCTTTGTTAGGGACCGACTCAATGGTTCCCCGGTCTTTCAGTTCAGCATAGGCCTTGAAAACCGTGTCGCGCGACAGCTCGCTCTCCTTGCACAGTTGATTGACCGATGGCAGAATGTCGCCAACCTGTAATAGATTTTTGCTAACGGCTTCCGTTACCGAATCAACCAGTTGCTGAAATTTAAGCTGATTGGAAGCTGGATCAATTTTGAAGTGAAATTTACTCATGCATTTAAAATTGAAAGGTGTTCTGTTCTGGTATGCAAACATACAAAAACGATTCAGAAAATCTTATTTTTCTTTGGACTCAGCAGGAAATATTTAAGGTTGGGCGTCGTTTAAAAGCAAAAGGATAAAGGGAGTGTCTAATTTTTTAATTTTTAAGTTTGATCCATTCGGTACAAAGCTCCCTTTTTCTTTTTTTGTTTGAAGTATACGCATACCGGAAGGCCTCAGCATGTTTTGTTTGGTGGAAGTAAAAAGGGCGATTTTTACAAGAAAAATCGCCCCGGTAAACCCTTGATAATTAACCCTTAAGAAACAGTGCTTTTATAATGTGGCTGGCAATTTCCGGATTTTCTTTCAGCCGGCGGGTGGAATAGTTAAACCACTGCTTGCCAAAAGGAACGTACACGCGCATTTTGTGGCCAGCAGCCACAATCGAGTTTCGCAACTCAGGTGTTACGCCATACAGCATTTGAAATTCGTACATCGATTTTGGGACCTGGTGCTTTTCGATCAACTTCATGGCTTCTTCAACCAGGAATTTGTCGTGCGTGGCAATACCGGCATACATTTTATTTTTAAACATGAGTTCCAGGTCTTCGAGGTAATGATTGCGAACCTCCTGGTAATCTTTATAAGCGATTTGTTTTGGTTCAACATAAATTCCTTTACACAGACGAAAGTTGAGGGGGTGCCCATTGGAGGGGAAATTGCTGAAGTCAAGTAAATCGTCAAGCGTGCGCCGCAGGTAAGCTTGAATCACCAAGCCGACGTGGCCGCTGAATTCCTTTTTAAGTTTCTTAAAAAGCTCAAGTTCGATATCCACGCATTGCGAATCTTCCATATCAATGCGCACGAAATTGTTTTTCTCAGCTGCTTTGGCCACAATTTCGCGTAAATGGCGGTAGCACTCTTCCTCATCGATTAACAGCCCAAACATGGTGGGCTTCAACGAAAAGTTGCCCTGGATATTTTCGCTGGTAAAGCGCTCAATGATGTCCAGGTATTGCTTTTTATTTTCCTCAGCCTGGTCGAGACTGGTGATGAACTCACCCAGTAAATCAATGGTCACTTCAATATTTTGTTCGTTCAGCTTGCGCGACACCTCAAGCCCGTCTTCCATTCCTTCGCCGGCAATGTAACGCTTACTAAACTGCCAAATTAGTTTTTTGGGCATGTAAGGAAGCAAATCTGCAATCATCTTGTTCAACATGGTTGTTCGTTGTGTTTAAAATATTCTGTCATTCACGATTTTAAAAATACGGATTCCGGCTGCTCGGTTTCAATGATGTTTATCAGCGAAAAGGTATGATTTTGCGCATGTTTTTTTCGTCAGACTTTCGCAGCTTCACAACAAAAAAATATTGCATCAAAGCTGTAATCCTAATTATAAATTTTTATTTTTGGCTCTGGTTAATTGAAACCGTAAGCAGGCAAAACGGGCGAGTCGTTTCATGAGGAATTTCGAGTGGTAAATATTCGTTCTCCGAAGTCAGGTACTTGCTCACTATTCTAAAAAAAATAAAAACTAATTATTCAAAAATGAAAAATACTTCATTGATTCTGAACCTGGTTCTGGCCGTTGCTATTGTTGTTATTTATGTGTTACATTTTAGTGGGAAAAGCAGCAATGAACCTGCTGGTGAAAACTCATCGATAGCGACATCCCATTCCGATTTAAAAATTGCTTACGTCAAAGTTGATTCCCTGATTTTAAATTATCAATTGGCTGAAGAGTTGCATGATTCGTTTACCAAAAATCAGGAGGCCTATACCAAAGAATATACAGACAAGCGCTCGGCTTTCGAAAAGCGTGCAGCCGCTTTCCAGGAAAAAGTTCAGCGTGGAGGTTTCCTCACGCAAGATCGCGCCGTTCAGGAACGTGATCGTTTGGTGAGCGAGGAGCAGGAAATTCTGTCGCTCGATCAGGAGCTTTCAACCAAGCTTGCGGAAATGCAGTCGACCAATAACCAGCAGCTCATTGACAGCTTGATGAATTACCTGAAAGAGTACAACGCCAATAAAAAGTACAGCTATATTTTCAATGCGGGCGACATTCTGATTGGAGACGAAGCGCACAACATTACGAAAGAAGTGTTGGATGCCATGAATGCCCGTTACAGCGAGAAGAAATAAGCAAAAGATACGATCAGTAAAAAGTCCGGGCTTTGTCCGGATTTTTTTTTGCCCTAACTTTCCTGCATGAATTTTGCCAGTCGTTATATCAGCCGAAACATCAATTATCCCACTTTCGTTTCCACGCCACCCGCCAAAAATCTGGGTTTGCAGGTGGTTATTCCCTGTTACGATGAGCCCGATATTCTGCAAGCCATTCAATCGCTGGGTGCTTGCCAGCCTCCGGTTCAGGCGGTTGAGGTGTTGGTGGTGGTCAATCAGTCAGAGCTGAGTTCGCCGGAGGTTGAACGGCAAAACGCGCAAACCATCCAGGCACTTGAAGACTGGAGCGCCAAAAATCAACAGGTATTTTTCAAGCTGCATGTTGCGGCGCCACCGCCCTTTCGGAAAAAGCATGCCGGGGCTGGCTTGGCTCGAAAAACCGGAATGGATGAGGCGGTCCGGCGATTCGCTGTGCTCGACAAATCCGATGGCGTGCTCATTTCGCTGGATGCAGATACGACGGTTGATTCGAATTATTTTGTTGAAATTGAAAAACACTTTCGGCTATCGGAAAAGGAGGTTGGCGCAACGATCCGGTTTCGGCACCGGTTGGATGAGCTGACCGACGAGGCACACCGGCAAGGCATGCAACTGTACGAAAGCTATCTGCATTACTATAAGCAGGCCATGGCGTTTACCGGCTTCCCGCAAGCGATTTACACCGTAGGGTCGGCTTTTGCCGTTCGCGTGGATGCCTACGTCAAGCAAGGCGGCATGAACCGCAGGCAAGCAGGCGAAGATTTCTATTTTCTGCACAAGCTGGCGCAGTTGGGTCCTGTTGGCGAGATCAACCAAACCTGCGTTTATCCATCGGCGCGTATTTCGCAGCGCGTTCCCTTTGGCACTGGCCCGGTGCTAAAGAAATGGATGGAAGGCGACCAAAGCCTGAAACTCACCTACCATTTCAAAGCCTTTCAACACCTGAAACAGTTGTTTGACAGGCTGCCTGAAATCTATCAAAGTAGCGATTCTGAACTGGCGGCCCTGCTCAGGGAACTGCCTTTGCCGCTGACTACTTTTCTGGAATCCGACGATTTTGAAACTGCTTTGCAGGAAATCCGTTCCAATGCCGCGCGGCAGGAGAGCTTTCAAAAGCGGTTTTATGCCTATTTCAACGCCTTCAAAATCCTGAAGTTTCTGAATTACGCGCATCCTGATTTTTACCCCTGGCAGGATTTGGAGGAAGCTTTCCGGCAAGTCAAAGACTTAGGACAACTTCATACAAACAAACAATGATTTATATTGAGCAAATTAGAAATTCCCGACCAAGGGAAGATCGACTAAGCTACCCGCACAGCATACCGTCAATCTTGAAGCTGGATGAATTGAAGTTCCGAAGAAGTGTAACTTTTATTGTTGGAGAAAATGGCTCAGGAAAATCGACTTTGCTGGAAGCCCTGGCGATTAAAGCCGGTTTTAACCCGGAGGGAGGAAGCTTAAATTTCAACTTCAAGACCATGGATTCTCACTCGGAACTGTACAATGACATTAAATTGGTCAGGTCGGCATACCGGAATACGGATGGCTTTTTTCTGAGAGCGGAAAGTTTTTACAATGTGGCCAGCGAAATTGATCAGGTCCTGGGGAAGGATCTGGCCCTAAGAAATTATGGAGGCTCGCTGCATGAGCGCTCTCACGGCGAGAGCTTCCTTGCTCTGGTTCATAACCGGCTGTCTGGCCAGGGGCTCTATATCTTCGATGAGCCGGAGTCCGCCTTGTCGATGACCAGCCAGTTGAATCTGCTGATCGAGATGAAAGCCCTGGTTGAAAACAAATCGCAGTTTGTCATTGCAACACATTCACCCGTTTTGTTGGCCTATCCCGGCGCAGACATCTACCAGATTTCGGACGGTGGGTTGGAACTTGTGGATTATGAGCATACGGAGCAATACCGGTTAATGAAGTATTTTATAAACAATCACCAACAAATGATTGCCTGTTTGCTCCAGCCATAGTGTACCTGCTATGCTGCGCGATCGCAAGTGTCGTCAGAGCATCATCTGCCTGGAAACTAGCCGACAATCCGGCATGCTTTGATTGCGCCCATGGGGACTATTGCTAATATCCACGGCAAGTGTTAACTTTATGATCTAGGACTTAGATAGGTGTGACCTAGGTCTTAATCTTATAAGACCTACAATATATTAATGTATGATCTAGGTCTCAAAATTAATTTTACAGCAGCGGATGCCTAGTTCTACGGGTGTCTGAAATTAAAAGATGGGCTGACAATCATTAAAACAAAGCGTATTATGACTATTTTCTACCGTTTGGATGAGCAGACCGATAATCTGAATCCGGAAGAAGCACGGAAGCGGGGCCTGTATCCTCGTGTGATTCGTAAGGAGACGGTTGGGCTTCGCACATTGTGCGTGCGCGCCGCTACCGGCACAACCTTTAATGCGTTTGAATTGGAGGCTGGTGTGCAATTGGCTGTCAAGCAGTTGATCGAAGAATTGGCGGATGGCAATCATGTTTGCATTGAAGGATTTGGCACTTTTTCGCTAAGCGCCAAAGCCAGCCGTCCGGCCATGGAACAGCATGACATTCGGGCCGAATCGATCAGCCTGAAACGAATCGTGTTTAAAACCTCGAAAATTTTGCTGAAGCGGGCTGTGTTCCGCTTTCAGCGGAAGCCGGCGGATTGAAATCGTTGGCGGACGACTCATGCTGTTGAAGCCGGAGGGGCATAAAAAAAAGCAGACATTTGGTCCGCTTTTCGATATCTTTAATTCAAATGAATGCTATTCCGGAGTTGGGAAATCGTCTTCTTTCCCTTTGATGTAGGTTTCAATGTGCCGGTCTTTTTTGGCTTCGTAAATATCCTTAATGGTCAGGATAATTCCGGTTTCCTCCACATCGCCAAAGCGATCATTCAGCACGGTTCCGAAAGTTTTCATGGAGGGGCTCAGGTTCATGTAGGCATTGATCAGCGGCGGAATATTTTCGCCATGCTCGCGCACCTGCTGGGTCAATATCTTATAATCTTCCTTGTACGATCCGCCATTAAAAACCTTGGCGAGTGCGTCCATGTCCATGTGCAATTCCATGGGCTTTTTCGGTGTGACCAGACCTTCGTGATCACGGAAGTACTTCAGGAAAAAATACTGAATCAGGTTTCGTGCGTCGGAGTGGAAGTGCGAATACATGGTGACCTTGCCAAAAAAGTATTTCATTTCCGGGTGGTCCACAATCAAGGCGCCCAGTCCGTCCCAAAGATTATCCAAGGCAAACAGCGCTTTGGCTCCTGCTTTGCTCGACTGGTACGCCGGCTGCACAAACGAACGGCCAAGCTCCAGGGTATAGGGCAGGTAATTCTTTTTAAAGTCTTCGGAAAAATGGAATAAACGTGAGGTGGCCAGTGAAATATCGCCATGTTCATCAACCGGAAGGTTGGGACACATGATGTAGCGGTATCCGCCCAGAATTTCCTGAGCATCCGGATCCCATACGAGCAGCTGTTTGTAAGGATTATCGTTGATGTCGTATTGGTCAATGTCAATTTCTTTTCCTGTCCCGCCTCCGGCATCGCGAAAAGTAATCTCACGTAACCGGCCAATCTCGTGCATAACATTGGGAGAATCGTGATGCGTAATCACGTAGATCTCATTGGCACCTTTATTCGTTTTCCGTAGAAGCCGTTCCGGTGTCAACTCGGCAATAATCGCTTCTTTGGGCTTCGGTGCAACAATATCTTTCATACTTAATCCGCTAATTTTGTTGAGGTACAAAACTATAAAAATTTATTGAAGAAAGTGAGTCGGTTGTTCTTTAAATTCAGTGCTTGTGCAATTCCGCCATCGAATAGACTTTCTCACGAACAAAGTCAGCCCACTCGGTTTGTTTTTGGCTTTTGTCGAAGGTGGTCCAGGGAATTGGACGGCCAAAGGTCATGGTGAATTCCTGTCCCCGGTGCTTGAAAGTTTCGTCGGCCAAAAAGAACTGTTCCAGGTTCCATTTCAGGCCCAGGAACTTTCGAAAGTTCGCCAGCCGGTAAAAGAAATTGGAATTTCGACCGCTTACATGCACCGGAATGATGTCGCGCTGGTACTGCACCGACTTCTGGATAAAGTGCTTTTTCCATGCCATGTCAGTTATTTTTCCATTGATTTTCCGGGAGGCATACCCCGATGGAAAAATCAAAATTTGCGCGTCAGACTCGTATTGTTCATGCACCACTTTGGCAATCTCGCGGCTGTGTCCGCCTTGCTTGTTGATGGGGACAAACACACTTTCGAGTTGCGGAATGTTCATCAGCACGTCGTTGACCAGGAAGCGGACGTCGCCCAGTAATTTGTTGACATTCGACATGAGCAGCAGCCCGTCGAAGCCGCCAAGCGGGTGGTTCGATGCAAAGATAAAACGTCCTTCGGCTGGGATGTTTTCTGTCCCGTAAACCCGTTCCTTGACTTCGAAATGTTCGACGACCTGGTGGACGAATTCAATCCCTTTCTTGTCTCCGTATTTGGCCAGAATTTCATTCACATCGCGAATGTGCATGATCCGGTTGATAAAATTGTATACAAAGCCCGGAATCAGCTTGGCCAGCTTGGGGCTTTTTTCTTTAAAGACCGCCCGAATGTCGATTGGTTTTATTCCGTTTGGATATTGCTCATCCATTTGTTTCAGTTTTGAAAGTCGAAAAATAGAAAATAAAATTGAGCTCCGTAATCCTTGAGGTTTATTTGTGATTTTTAATCTTTGTAAATCAGTTTATCAACTGATGTTGAAATTTTTTTTGTTTTGCTTAATGGGCAATATTTCAGCACGTTGAGTGTTGTTATTAACAATGATTAATGGATTATCAACAACAAATAAACATTTTTCAGGCGAATGTGTAGTGGAAAAAAGTGACCAATAGTGACTGAAAGTGGTATTTAGGGAAAGAAATTACTAATTTTACGATTGAAAAATAGACAATTAACAGATGGATTTCTCAGCCGAAAAAAAAGCAACATTTGATGAAAAGGGACGTGTTGTGCTGCCTGTCGACTACAAGAACGAGATGGGTGGCCGGATTCCCAATGGTCAGTTGGCTGTTGAGATTGATCCGTTTGAGAAGTGCCTGAACGTTTATCCGCTGGAAGCCTGGGAAAAAAGGCTCGCTTCGTTCAAGGCCAAACTCAACAGAAATAACCCCCGGCAAAGTCGTTTGCTGGATATGATTTACCGCAATTTTAAAATCATCAGCGTGCCCGAAAGCTGCCGCATGAATTTTCCGAATAACTTTTTGGAAAAGGTCAACATCACCAAGGATGTTGTTTTTGTTGGCGTTGGCGATCGGATTCGTTTGTGGGATGCTACGGAATACGACGCTTACCTGGAGACGGGTGGCGACTACGGAGAATTGTTTTCAGAGTTTTTTGGATCAGAGGAGGATTAAGTGTGGAGCAACCGTATCACATACCGGTTTTATTGAATGAAAGTATCGAAGGGCTCAACATTCAAAAGGACGGCGACTACGTGGATGTCACCTTCGGCGGTGGCGGCCACTCGTGCGAATTGTTGAAGTCGATCGACACGGGACGCCTGTTTGGTTTCGACCAGGATGAAGATGCCGCGGCCAATGCGTTTGATGATCCGCGTTTTATTTTTGTCCGACACAACTTTAAATATATCCGCAATTTTCTGCGCTACCATGGCGTTGAAAAGGTGGATGGCATTTTAGCCGACCTGGGCGTTTCGTCACACGATTTTGATGTGGCTGAGCGCGGGTTTTCCTTCCGGTTCTCCGGCGCGCTGGACATGCGCATGAACCGCGATTCAAAAACCACGGCTGCCGATGTGGTGAATGACTACCCGGAAGAGCAGCTCATCAAAATATTTCGCGAGTATGGCGAAGTGGATAATGCCTACCGGTTGACCAAGCAAATTGTCGCAGCCCGGCAGCTCCAGCCCATCAAAACAATCGACCAGTTTAAATCGGTGATTTCCGACTGCGTGTCAAAGAAAAATGAAGCGAAATATTTGGCCAAGGTTTTTCAGGCATTGCGCATTGAAACCAACGGCGAATTGGAAGTGCTGAAAGATTTTCTGGTTCAAAGTGCCGAGCTGTTGAAGCCCGGAGGTCGGTTGGTGGTTATCACCTATCATTCGCTTGAAGACCGCCTGGTCAAGAACTTTATCAAGGCGGGAAATTTTGAAGGCAAACAAGACAAGGATTTTTATGGGAATGTGAGCTCGGTGCTGAAAGCAGTCAACCGGAAAGTGATTATTCCCAATGATGAAGAAATTGCCCGAAATCCCAGGGCGCGGAGTGCGAAATTGCGAATTGCAGAAAAAGTATGAGTGCGAAGGACAACACATCAGGAAAAAGCAAAAACCGCAGAAATGGATTGAAGTCGTTTCTCGGAGGGAGTTTGCTGGCCAGCGAAAAGGTGATGCGGCAAATGCCTTTTGTATTTTTTGTTGCGTTTTTGGGAATCCTCATGATTTCGAACCGCTACTGGTCGGAGAAAACCATTCGCCGGATGGAAGCGGTGCAGGACTCAATTAAAGAGCTGCGAGCTGAGTCGGTGACCTGGGAAACGGAACTGATGAAGATGAACCGACCATCAGAAATTGTTGAAAAAGTTAAATCCAGTGGCCTCGACTTGCAGGAAGCCAGCGAGCCGGCCCGCAAACTAAAAGTAGAAAAAGCAGATCGCGAATAATGGAGATTAGAAAAGACATAACCGCCCGCTTCGGGATTATTTATTTTCTGGCCGTGTTGATTGGAATCATCATCGTGGCTAAAATCTTCATGGTCCAAAATATGGATACCGAGAAGTGGAAAGATATTGCCAAAAACCTGAAGAACAACACCGCCGAAATTCCTGCTAAACGTGGGAATATTTGTGCGGATGATGGCAGTATTCTCGCGACCTCGGTGCCTCAATATGAGTTGCGCCTTGATTTGGCGGCTCCTATGATTAAGCGGGTTTACAGTGAGAAGTCGGATGCTTTTGCACTGGAAGTGGCGGAGTTTTTCGGCACATCGAAATCTCAGTTTAAACAAAAAATGGATCAGGCGTTCAAGAAAGGAAATCGCTGGTTTTTGATTTATCCCAATGAGGTCAACTACAACCAGCTTCAGCGGTTTAAGCGCTTGCCGATGATGGCGAACAACGGCTTTGGTTCGGGATTGATCGTGGTTACGGAGAACGAACGCGTGATGCCGCACGGCGACCTGGGCAGCCGGATGATTGGCACCTTAAATAAAGGCGCCTTTGGTGGTGTGCATGGCAACGTGGGCTATTCGGGCATCGAGGGGCTGATGGAAGGCTACTTGAGCGGAAAGAACGGAACTGCACTGAAGCGCAATTTTTCGGGCCGTTGGATCGATGTGCCGGTCATTGAACCGAAAGATGGAAGCGATGTGATTACCACCTTGAATGTGAATTTGCAGGACTTTGCCAACAATGCCTTGCATCGGCAAATGGAAACTTCGCAGGCCGAGTGGGGCACCGCCATTGTGATGGAAGTAAAAACAGGTGAAGTAAAAGCCTTGGCCAACCTGGGACGTAAAGCCGACGGTAGTTATGCCGAAACCTACAACTTCGCACTGGGGCACCAGGGAGCCAGCGAGCCGGGTTCAACCTTTAAATTGATGTCGTTGATGGTGGCCATGGAGCATGGCTATGTGGATACCTCGGACGTGTTTGACACGGGCAACGGCGTGTGGAAGTACCGCGGACAAACGGTTTACGACAGCGATTATCATCGCGGCGGACATGGACAACTGACCATGAAGGAGATTTTTGAGCTTTCATCCAATGTGGGCGTGGCTAAAATTATTACCAAATATTACGAAGGACACGAGCAGGATTACATTGATCGGATCTACAATTTTGGACTGAACAAACCCATGGGACTGGGCTTTTTTGGCGAGGGCATTCCGAAAATTAAGTATCCGGGCGATAGCGACTGGTGGGGCCCATCGTTGGCTTGGATTTCCTATGGATACGAAATTAAACTGACCCCGCTGCAAACCGCGGCATTTTACAATGCGGTAGCCAACAACGGCCAAATGGTGAAGCCAAAGTTTGTCAAGGAAGTTCGCCGCAATGGCATTCTCGAAAAGGAATTCAAAACAGAAATAATCAATCCATCAATCTGTTCAAAAGAAACCCTGGCAAAAGCGCAGGACATGTTAAAGGGCGTATGTACTGACGGCACCGGACGGTCGCTTAACAATCCGTATTTCCCCATTGCCGGGAAAACCGGAACTGCCCAGGTGGCCTACAATAATCAAGGCTACGAGAAGGAAGGACGCAAAAACTACCAGGCATCTTTTGCCGGGTATTTCCCTGCTGACGATCCGCAGTACACCTGCGTGGTGGTGATTGTTGGGCCCAAGGGACTGTACTATGGCGGGTCGGTGGCAGGCCCCGTGTTTAAGGAAATTGTGGGAAAAGTGTATGCCAGCTTTATGGAACCCCGCGAAAATGAGCTGGAGCAACTGGCGGCCATGCCTCAGGTTAAGTCGGGTTTTAAAGATGAGATTGAGCGCACAACCAAAGCACTGAAGTTGAAGATTGAGGCGGAAGAAGTGGACTCAAAGCTGATTCGGGTCATTCCGGAGCAGGATCGCTTAAGTGCTACCGAACTGGCGGTTGGCGAGGGCCTGGTGCCCGATGTTCGTGGCATGGGTGGCAGCGATGCCCTGTATTTGCTGGAGAGCTCCGGACTGAAAGTCAGGATGAAAGGCATTGGCAAGGTTCAAAAGCAATCGTTACGGGCTGGAGATAAAATAAAAGAAGGACAAACAATTTACATTGATTTAGGCTAATGACGAATTTGAAGAAGATATTGAACGGACTGGATTATGAACTGCTGGCCGGAAAACCGGAGGCAGCGGTCGGTCAGTTGCATTTCGATTCGCGAAAGGTAACACCCGGCGATGCGTTTGTGGCCGTGGCCGGTACACATGTCGATGGTCACCAGTTCATTCAAAAAGCCATCGCGCAGGGTGCTTCGGTGATTATTGCGGAGAAGTTTGAGGATGTTGAGCCGGCGGATGTCACTTTCGTCAGGATGAATGACACGGCTGTAGCGCTTGGTCAGCTGGCTGCGAATTTTTATGGCAATCCGTCAGGCAAACTCAAGGTGGTTGGCGTTACCGGAACCAACGGGAAAACAACCATCGCCACCTTGCTGTATTTGCTGTTTAAAAAACTGGGTTACCAGGCCGGATTAATTTCAACCATTAAATATTATATTGGCGACGAAGAGTTGCCTGCAACACACACTACGCCCGATGCTTTGCAAATTCAAAAGCTGATGGCTTTGATGGTTGAAAAGGGCTGCGGCTATTGTTTTATGGAGGTCAGCTCACATGCCATTCACCAGGACCGGATTTCGGGAATTGACTTTGATGGAGGCATTTTCACCAACCTTACGCACGACCACCTGGATTATCACCAAACGTTTGCCGAGTATCTGAAAGCGAAGAAGAAGTTTTTCGACCAATTGCCTGCAAAGGCTTTTGCTTTGACCAATGCCGATGAGAAAAATGGGCTGGTGATGCTTCAGAATACCGCAGCCAGTAAAAAGACTTACGGCTTAAAAGCCCTGGCCGACTATAAATGTAAGGTGCTGGAGAAACATTTTGACGGGATGCTGCTGAGTGTGGAAGGGCAGGAAGTATGGACGCATTTTGCGGGTTTGTTTAATGCCTACAACCTGATGGCTGTTTATGCTGCTGCCGTGCTGTTGGGCGAATCGTTCGAGTCGGTCTTGCCAATTATCAGCGAATTGAGATCGGTGGCCGGGCGTTTCGAAATATTGCGTTCGCCCGATGGAAAATATGCGGTGGTGGATTACGCCCACACACCCGATGCCTTGAAAAATGTGTTGAACGGCATTACCGAGATCCGCACCGGTAATGAGCAGGTGATTACCGTTGTTGGGGCCGGCGGCGACCGCGATAAAACCAAACGTCCGATTATGGCGCACGAAGCGGCCTTGCAAAGTGACAAGGTGATTTTGACATCGGACAACCCGCGCAGCGAAGTGCCCGAGCAAATTATTGCCGACATGCAAACCGGCATTGAGCCGCACCAGAAAAACAAGGTGCTGTCCATTGTAAGTCGCCGCGAAGCGATACGCACGGCCTGCATGCTGGCGCAACCCGGCGATATTGTTTTGGTGGCCGGAAAGGGACACGAAGACTATCAGGAAATTAAAGGGGTGAAACACCATTTTGATGATAAGGAAGTGATCAAAGAGATTTTCAACCTAAACTAAAAGAAGAACGGGATGCTATATTTATTATATGAATGGTTAAAAGATTTCGATATTCCGGGGTGGGGAATGGTGCCTTACATCTCGTTTCGTTCGGGAGCGGCGGTGCTGACCTCGCTCTTAATCACCATGGGATTTGGGGGCAAGCTGATTAACTATTTGCGGCTCAAGCAAATTGGTGAAGACGTACGCGATTTGGGGCTCGAAGGACAGATTCAGAAAAAAGGCACACCCACCATGGGCGGTTTGATTATTCTGGCCTCCATTATCATTCCAACTTTGCTGTTTGCCCGGCTGGATAATATTTACATTCTGCTGATGCTGATTACCACTGCTTGGCTGGGCTTAATTGGTTTTGTTGATGATTACATTAAGGTATTCAAAAAAGATAAAGAGGGTTTGGCCGGACGGTTTAAAATTTTGGGGCAGGTGAGTTTGGGCGTTTTGGTGGCATCCACCTTGTATTTTTCTGACGAAGTGATTGTACGCGAAAAGGTTTTAGGGGTCAGTGGCGATTTCAAAAAGGAGATTGTAGTGGATGTTGAAACAGGCATGCAAGAAGTGCGCTACATTACCAACGATGTTAAGTCAACGCGCACGACCATTCCGTTTATCAAAAACCATGAGTTTGACTATGCCTGGCTGGTACCGTTTTCCGGTGAACGTGGCGAATTCTGGCGCTGGCTGATCTATGCTTTGGCCATCATCCTGATCATTACAGCCGTGTCGAATGCGGCAAACCTGACCGACGGCATTGACGGACTGGCGACCGGAACCTCGGCGATCAGTGGAGCAACACTTGGAATACTGGCCTACGTTAGTGGTAACATCATTTATGCCGATTACCTGAACATCATGTACATCCCCAATATTGGTGAATTGACGGTGTTTATTGCGGCGTTTATCGGTGCTACCGTTGGATTTTTGTGGTACAACTCGTACCCGGCCCAGGTGTTTATGGGCGATACCGGAAGTCTGGCGCTGGGAGGAATTCTGGCCGTTTTTGCCGTGGCTATTCGCAAGGAGATTCTGATTCCATTGTTGTGCGGGATTTTTGTGCTCGAGAACTTTTCCGTGGTCATTCAGGTGGCCTATTTTAAATATACCAAGCGCAAGTATGGCGAAGGTAGGCGGGTTTTTCTGATGAGCCCGATTCATCATCATTATCAGAAAAAAGGCATTCCCGAAGCGAAAATCGTAACACGCTTTTGGATTGTTGGGATCATTTTGGCCGTGTTGACCATTGTCACCCTTAAAATGCGTTAAGCATGGCAAACCGGTTGGTGGTCATAGGAGCAGGTGAAAGCGGCGTAGGCTCGGCCATCTTGGCCAAAAAGCAAGGCTTTGAGGTTTGGGTGACTGATGCCGGAAAAGTGAAGCAAAAATACAAAGACGTTCTAACCAAGTATGGGATTCTTTTTGAAGAAGGAAAGCACTCGGAAGATCGTTTGCTCGGTGCCGACCTGGTGATTAAAAGCCCGGGCGTACCCGATACCGTACCCTTGGTTGTCAAGCTGAGGCAAGCCGGAATTCCCGTGATTTCGGAGATTGAGTTTGCCGGCAATTATTGCCGGGCCAAAACCATTTGCATAACCGGCAGCAACGGCAAAACAACGACTACCATGCTGACTTATCACCTGCTGAAAACAGCGGGCTTGAACGTCGGCTTGGCCGGAAATGTGGGCCAGAGCTTTGCCTGGCAGGTGGCCGAAGCCGACTACGACTATTATGTGATTGAACTGAGTAGTTTTCAGTTGGACGGCATGTACGCTTTTAAAGCCGATATCGCTGTTTTGCTGAATATCACGCCGGATCATTTGGATCGGTACGATTATCAATTGCAGAATTATGTGGATTCGAAATTCCGGATTCTACAAAATCAGACGCCCGACGATTTTTTCATTTATGGGGCCGACGATCCGATCATTCAAAAGGAATTGAAAAAAAGAAATATACCAGCCATGGGCTTGCCTTTTGGCTGGACACAGGCTCCGAGAAACGGAGCAGGAATAGAAGATGAAAAATTAGTGATCAACTGGAAACAAAAAACTTTCGATATGTCCATTTTCGATATTGCTTTACAAGGAAGACATAACACCTACAACTCCATGGCTGCGGGCCTGGCCGGTATGGTGTTGAACATCCGGAATGAAAAAATCAGGGAAAGCCTTTCTGATTTTAAGGGCGTTGAGCATCGCCTCGAACGTTTTCTAAGGGTGCATGGCATTGAGTTTATTAACGACTCAAAAGCCACCAACGTGAATTCGACCTGGTATGCTTTGGAAAGCATGAACAAGCCGATCGTTTGGATTGCCGGGGGCGTTGACAAGGGAAATGATTACCATGCCTTGAAGGACCTGGTGAAGAGCAAGGTGAAAGCCATTGTTTGCCTGGGTGTGGATAACAAGAAGATCCGGGAAGCATTTGCCGATATCGTGCCTGATATTGTTGAAACGCAGGACATGACCGATGCCGTGCGCTCGGCTTACTACCTGGCAAAAAACGGCGAAACCGTATTGCTATCGCCAGCATGCGCCAGTTTTGATTTATTTGAAAATTATGAAGACCGCGGACGCCAGTTTAAAAATGCTGTCCGCGAGTTGTAGATCAGACATTGGATAATTGGTCATTGGATAATTGGACATTGGAATTTGGAATTTTTCCGCCGGTTAGCGGATTGAAACGTGAAATTAAATATGAACTTCTCAATAGGTAAAATATTAAAAGGTGACCGGATTGTATGGGTAGTACTCACGTTTTTATCCATCATTTCGCTGATGATTGTGTACAGCGCAACCGGTCGGCTGGCTTATAGCGAGGCTGGCGGAAATACCTTTTATTACCTCAGCCGGCAGCTCATTTTTCTGTTGCTGGGATTTGGGCTGATGGCTTTTCTGGTCAATGTTATTCCAGTGAAGTTTTATACTTACATCGCCCCTTTGGCGTTGGCAGTGACAATTGGCGCTTTGCTTGCTGCCATTGTTCAGTATAAATTATCGCCCGGAAAACCAACACCGCGTTCGCTCGATTTGGGCTTTCTCAGCTTTCAGCCTGCAGAGCTGGCCAAAATTTCGCTGATGATGTTCGTCGCCAAAGTTTTGGCCAAGCGACAAAAATCGAAAGAGGAATTGAAAAAGGCCTTTTACTGGGTGTTTGGCTCCAGTGCTGTGGTTTGTGGCATTATCTTTTACGGTGATATTTCGACCTCCGCACTGATTTTTGGCAGCGTCATGATTTTGATGCTGATTGCCCGTATTCCTGCCAAATTTTTATTGATGACCGTTGGAACCGGATTGTCTTTGTTGATGTTACTATATTTTACCGCTAACTATCTTCCTGACTCGGCCGGACGTGTGCACACGTTCAAAGAACGTATTGATGATTTTGTGTACGGCGACGATCATGCAGCGCTCGGAACAACCCAGGCCGACTATGCCAAACTGGCCATTTACGAGGGCGGCATGTTCGGAAAAGGTCCGGGCAATAGTGAAGTGAGTAATTACATGGAGGCAGCATACAACGACTTTATTTATGCCATTATTATAGAAGAATATGGTTTGCTTGGAGGTTTTTTTGTTGCGTTGCTCTACCTCATCCTTTTATATCGCGGGGTGGTCATTGTGCGGCGATCAAACCGGACCTACCCAGCATTTTTAACCGCAGGTTTGGTGTTGCTGCTTGTTTTTCAGGCCATCATCAATATGGCTGTTTCGGTGGGGGTAGCCCCGGTCACCGGACAACCAATGCCTTGGGTGAGTATGGGTGGAACCTCCATGTTGTTTACTGCAGTTTCTTTTGGCGCGATCTTGTCAGTCAGTTATCACAATCAGCGAAACAAAGTAGTTGTTGAACCACCGGTCATGGTTGACATGCCGGACGAAGATGAGGAACTGTAAAATGAAAAAGTTAAAAGTAATCATCAGTGGCGGCGGTACCGGAGGACATATTTTTCCGGCGCTGGCCATTGCCAATGAACTCAAGGCCCAGGTGCCCGAGGTCGATATTCTTTTTGTTGGAGCTAAAGGAAAAATGGAAATGGAACGGGTGCCCATGGCGGGATACCCAATTGTCGGTTTGCCGGTCATCGGGCTGCCCCGGAAGTTGTCGTTTAAACTGTTCAGCTTTTTCTGGTCGCTCAATAAAAGTATGATTGAGGCACGGAAGATTATTCGAAGTTTTCGGCCTGATGTGGTGGTCGGAGTGGGCGGATTTGCCAGTGGCCCGGTGTTGAAGGCCGCTTCGCGGAAAGGGATCCCGACCATCTTGCAGGAGCAAAACTCCTATGCCGGAAAAACCAATAAATGGCTTTCGAAGCGGGTGAAAAAGATTTGCGTAGCCTATCCCAACATGGAACGTTATTTTCCGAAGTGGCGGATCGTGCTCACCGGGAATCCATTTCGCCAAAACTTGTTGAATGAAGTGGACAAAAAAGAAGCTTACAAGTTCTATGAACTGGAAGAAGGTAAGCCCGTGATTTTGTTGATGGGTGGAAGTTTGGGGGCACGAACCCTGAATGAAAGCATTTTGTCCAATCTCGATTTGCTGGATCAATCGAATGTCCAGATTATATGGCAGTCTGGCTCTTATTATCATAAGGCCATCCTGGAGCGTTTTAATGGAAAGTTGAGGAAAAATATTCACCTGATCGAGTTTCTGTCGCGGATGGATTTGGCTTATGCAGCCGCTGATTTGGTGATTTCGCGTGCGGGAGCGAGCACCATTTCCGAAATCTGTCTGCTTGGGAAAGCATCGATTTTAGTACCGTCGCCCAATGTGGCCGAGGATCATCAAACCAAAAACGCCATGGCCTTGGTCGAAATTGAGGCGGCCATCATGGTAAAGGATGGCATGGCGGTGAAAGAACTGTTTCCGACAGCACTCGATCTGATTAAAGATGAAGAACGTATGAAAAAATTGTCGGAGAATAGCCTGAAAATGGCCAAGCCAAACGCAACGTCCGACATTGTGAAGGTGATTTTAAATGAAGTAAACAAGTAAATGGCAGGTTTAGCACATATCACACAGATCTATTTTCTCGGTATCGGTGGAATCGGGATGAGTGCGCTGGCACGCTATTTTAAGCACGCGGGCTACCAGGTGTCGGGCTATGACCGAACGGAGACCAAGCTCACGCGTCAGCTTCAATCCGAAGGAATTGATATTCATTATGACGATCGGCCCGATTGGCTGGCTAGTCATTTACAGCTTCACAAATCACTGGTGGTTTATACACCGGCAGTTCTAGCGGATTTAGGTGAGCGTGTTTTTATTGAAAATCAGGGTGTCCCCATGAAAAAGCGGTCGGAGGTTTTGGGTATGATCTGTTTCGAGAAACGGTGTTGCGCAGTAGCCGGCACACATGGAAAAACCTCCGTGTCAACCATGTTGGCGCACATTCTTCATACGTCGTCTTTGGGATGCACCGCTTTTCTGGGAGGAATCTCGAAGAACTACCAAACAAACCTGTTGTTGGACGAAGCAAGCGACTGGGTGGTGGCCGAAGCCGATGAATTTGACCGTTCTTTTCTGCGATTGTTTCCCAACCTGGCGGTCATCACCTCCATGGATGCCGACCATCTGGATATTTACGGAACGCAGCAAGCCATCGTCGATTCGTTTAACGCCTTTGCCGGGCAGGTGCAGTCGGGAGGTTCGGTCGTTGTAAAAAAAGGCTTACAGGTAATAAAAGATCCAGCAAAAAGCATCAGCTACTACACCTATTCGCTGAATGAGCGGGCTGATTTCTATGCTGAGAATATTGAGTTGGTGGACGAAGCCTACCAGTTCGACTTAATTCATCCGAAAGGGAGAATTGAAGGCATGCGCCTGAATTATCCGGGACTGATGAATGTGGAAAATGCCATTGCCGCTTCATCGCTGGCTTTGCTGGCCGGAGTCGACTCCGAAGAGTTGTTGGTCGCATTGGCTGCATACCAGGGTGTCAAGCGTCGTTTCGACATCCAGTACCGGAGTGAGCAATTCGTTCTGATTGACGATTATGCCCACCACCCTGCAGAGTTGAAAGCGACCATCGCATCGGTGCGTGACATGTTTGCCGGACGAAAGGTTACTGGCATTTTTCAGCCGCACCTGTATAGCCGCACGCGCGATTTTGCCGAAGGTTTTGCCCAAGAGCTGGATCAGCTGGATGAGATTATCTTACTGGATATTTATCCGGCGCGCGAAAAGCCAATTGCAGGAGTAAATTCTGAATTAATTTTCAATCAGATAAAAAATAAAAACAAACAACTCATCACCAAACAGGATCTGCCAGGCGTGGCTGAAAAATTGCAGGCTGGTGTCGTGCTGATGATGGGTGCAGGCGATATTGATACCCTGGTCGAACCGGTGAAATTGAAGTTAATGGAAATTGAACATGTTTAAGTCGTTTGTCAAAATAGGAATTTTTGCTTCGCTGGTGGCCCTGGTGGCCCTGAGTATGGCCTTTTCTTCGGGGCGGCTGGGCAAGGTCAGTTGCGATGAGCTGGTGGTGCTGATTGACAAGGATTCGCCTCGGTTTATTGATGAGGATGAAATTGCACGCTTAATCAAAAAGGCGGACAAAAGCTTGTTTGAAAAGAAGCTGAACGAGATCAATACCGAGCAGTTGGAGCATGAGTTGAAGAAGGAAACAACCATCCGGGAGATTGAGATTTACCGGCGAATTACCGGCGAAAATATGGAATTCAAAGGGAAGTTGATTGCTGAGGTATCGCAACGCGACCCGATTATGCGGGTTAGAAACGAGACGGAGGATTTCTACCTCGACCGTGCGGGCGTGCGGATTTCAGCCAGTCAGGCATTTGTGAGCAAGGTTTTGCTGGCCAGTGGATATGCCAGCGAAAAGTACGCGAGGGAGCAATTGTTGCCCTTGGTTGTTTTCATTCAGGAAAATGAATTTTGGAATGCTCAGATTGAGCAGTTGCAGGTCAATAAAAATGGAGAGCTGGTTTTGTCAACATTGGTCGGTGACCAGTTGATTGAATTTGGAAAACCATCGGATTTTGAACTCAAACTGAGAAACCTGAAAGCGCTTTACGATCAGGCATTTCCAAGAACCGGCTGGGATTTTTATTCGAAAATAAACTTGAAATATACCAATCAGGTGGTGTGCACAAAAAAATAGTGTATATGGGCAAGAGCGGGAAAATAATAGCAGCAGTTGATGTCGGGACAACCAAAGTGGTTGTGGTGGCCGGCAGAAAGAATGAGGATGGCAAGATTGAAGTTTTGGGATACGGCAAAGCGCGTTCCATGGGCGTGAAGCGCGGCGTTGTGCTCAACATTGACGAAGCCTTTTCCGCGATTCATGAGGCGATTCGGCAGGCCGAAGATGCTTTTCAGGGCGATATCGAAGAGGTGTATGTCAACATTGTCGGGCAGCAGTTAAAGACGCTGACCAACCAGGCCGAACGATACATTGGCGACCGTCGCATCGTGTCGGATGAAGATGTTGACGCCTTGTTTCAGCAGGTGAAAAAAGTCGATTTGCCCGAGGGATATAAGATTTACCATGTGGCGCCGCAGTTGTTTACCATCGACCACGAATCGGGTATTCCAAATCCGGTGGGCATGACCGGCGAACGCATGCAGGCGGAGTTCAAGCTCATGGTGGCGCCCGAATTGTACGAGACCAACCTGAAACTCTGCTTTGAACGGGCCGGCATAAACATCCGGCGGTCAATGATTGATCCCTTGGCATCATCCGAAATTTTGCTTTCGGAGGATGAGAAGGAAGCGGGTGTGGTTTTGCTTGATATTGGCGGAGGAACAACCAAAATGGCCATTTATCGCGATGGTGTACTGTGTTACTCGGCGCTGATTCCTTTTGGTGGCAACGTGATTACGCACGATATCAAGGAGGGATGCAGCATTCTGGCACGCCAGGCCGAATCGCTAAAAGTACAGTTTGGACAGGCGATGGGTGATTTTGCACCCGAAGACAAGGTGGTCACCATCCCGGGCATTTCAGGTTGGGAGCCCAAAGAAATTTCCTTTAAAAGCCTGGCTTTTATTATCCAGGCCCGTATGGAAGAAATCATCGAAGCCTTTTTCTTTCATCTTGAAAAATCGGGCTATATGGACCAGGTTGGGGCCGGCATTGTGCTTACCGGAGGAAGCGGCTTGCTGCCGAACCTCGGGCAGCTCATCAAGTTTCAAACGGGGCTTGATGTGCGTAAAGGCATTCCGCGTCTGAAGCTTGGGGAGCAATGGAAAGAATTGGAAGATCCGCGAAATGCAACGGTTCTGGGCTTGCTGACCACGGCCTTGAACGATATTGACAATGAAGAACCTGCGAAAGAATTTTTCTTTAAGCCGAAGAAAAAGAAAGTGCGCTCAACACAGCCTGGCTTTTTCTCGCAAGTGAAGAAAGAAGTGACCCGCCAGGTAACGCTGTTTTTTGAAGATGAACAGGATACGGAAATGTATTAACCTATAAAAATCCCCGGATATGACGGAGGACATTTTAAATTTCGGATTTCAGGAATCAAAGTCATCGATTATTAAAGTGATCGGGGTTGGTGGTGGCGGCTGTAACGCCGTAAATCACATGTTTGATGAAGGGATTGAAGGCGTTGACTTTTTGATTTGTAATACCGACGCCCAGGCCTTGCGCAACAGCCCGGTTCCGATTAAAATACAACTGGGTGTCACCCTTACCGAGGGACGTGGCGCAGGCAACCTGCCCATGCAGGGCGAACAGGCAGCCATTGAAAACCTGGATGATATTCGAAGTGTGCTGGAGGGAACAACCAAAATGTTGTTCATCACGGCCGGGCTGGGCGGTGGAACCGGAACGGGCGCAGCACCCGTGGTTGCCGAGCTGGCCCGCGAACTCGATATTCTGACGATTGCCGTGGTCACCATTCCTTCGCCGGCCGAGGGCAAGCGCCGGTTTCAGCAAGCGCTCGAAGGGGTGGAGAAACTGAAAAAAAATGTGGATAGTTTGCTGGTGATCAGCAACGAAAAATTACATAAAATTTATGGCGACCTTCCCGCGTCGCAAGCCTTTAAAAAGGCCGATAATATTTTGGGTACGGCCGTGAAAGGCGTGGCCGAGATTATCACGCTGCACGGAAACATCAACATTGACTATGCCGATGTGCACACGGTGATGGCGGGTAGCGAAGTATTTATCATGGGAACCGGCATTTCCGAAGGAGATGGCCGGGCGATGGATGCCGTCATGAAAGCACTCGAATCGCCCTTGCTGGATAGCAACGACATCAAAGGAACCAAAGATATTTTGCTGAATATCACATCAGGTGACGAGGAAATCCGGATGGGTGAAATTGGCGACATCATCGAATTTTTACAAGAGAAAGCCGGGCAGGATGCCAATATCATCTGGGGTAACAGTTTGGATAAAAAACTTGGAACCAAAGTGAGCGTTACGCTGATTGCTACCCGCTTCGATAAAAATCCAAACAGTTTGTTACAGGAGAAGAAGCCCAAAGAAGAGGTGCTTTTTGAAGAACAAGACATCGATATTAACCTGGAAGACGAGGATGAAAATCTGATTCCGGGATTTGAAAAAGAAATAGCGAAGCCGCAGAAAGCGGAAGCCATCAAACGAACAGCCAATTCCCGCAAGCAAAAAGCCAAGAGCAAAAGGGAGTTGGTCTCTGAACAAACCCAGGAAAGTGGAACAACCGACAGCTGGTTTCAACGGCAGTTTAACCGTTTTTTTGAGGATCAGGACGAAGAAATTGAGAACTAACAATTAAGAAAGAAAAGTCTATGTCAAGCGATATTATGAATTTCGATTTAAATAAAACTTCCGAAGAAATTATTAAGGTGATTGGTGTGGGAGGTGGTGGCGGAAATGCCGTAAACCACATGTTTCAGCAGGGCATCAAGGATGTTGGTTTCATGCTGTGCAATACCGACGAACAGGCGCTGAAAAATAGCCCGGTTCCGCTGAAGCTGCAGTTGGGCGAGTCGCTCACCGAAGGACGTGGTGCCGGAAACAAACCTGAAATTGGTAGAGAGGCAGCCATTGAAAGCATTGACGAGATTAAAAAGACCTTGAAATCGACGACCAAGATGGTTTTTATCACGGCCGGAATGGGCGGTGGAACAGGAACCGGAGCGGCGCCGGTCATTGCCGAAGCGTGCAAGGAGCTTGACATTTTGACGGTTGGCATTGTCACGCTGCCGTTCCGCAATGAGGGGCGACGGCGCATTAAGCAGGCCATTGACGGCATTGCTGAAATGGAGAACCATGTGGATTCCTTGCTGGTGATCAACAACGAACGCATTCGGGAGATGTATGGTGACTTTAAAATTTCAGAAGCCTTTGCCAAAGCCGACAATGTGCTGACCACCGCTGCCAAGGGAATTGCTGAAATTATCACGGTTCCCGGCTACATCAACGTGGATTTTGCCGATGTGGAAACCGTCATGCGCAACAGCGGGGTCGCCGTCATGGGCTCGGCCAAAGCTGAGGGCGAAAACCGGGCGCTGCGTGCAGTGGAAGAAGCTTTGAATTCACCGCTTCTGAACAACAACGACATCAATGGGGCCCGCAATATTTTGCTCAATATTACTTCAGGAAATGAAGAGGTGACCATGGACGAAATTGGAGAAATCACAGATTACGTGCAGGCCAAGGCCGGTCATGATGCGGACTTGATTTGGGGAAACGGACTGGATGACACTCTGGGACACGAAATCTCGGTGACCATTATCGCTACTGGCTTTAGTGTGAGTAGCATTCCGGAAATGATGGCTGCCCGCAAGGTGGAAAAAACCTATCATACCCTGATCGACGAGCCACAACCAACACCGCCGGTGCGTCCAAAACCCGAAGTGCGCGTTCCGTTTACCGGCGGCGAAGCCAAGCGCACAAGCATCAACCAGCAGTCGATTGAGTTTGAAATCAACAAACCCGTTGATGAATTTGACGAGTTGTATGGAAAAGCCAATGCTGACCCGAAGAAAGAGTACTCCGTGAAACTGGATTACTCTTCCTCATCGGACGAAGAGGTGGACGAACTGGAAAACATTCCGGCCTACCGAAGAAAAAAGGTGAACATTCAGAATATGAAAAAGAAGTTTGAAGAGAAACTGTCACGCTTCTCGCTTTCGCCTGATGATGATGACAATACCAAACTGCGGGACAACAACTCGTACCTGCACGATAAGGTGGATTGACGAGAAGGTGAGAAGGTGAGAGAGTGAGAGGGTGAGAGGGTGAGAATGTGGGAAAAGAGGATATTCCCTCGGTGAAACTCTGTGCAAAACTCCGTGTTCTCTGTGGTTGAGTTTTGAGCAGGTGAGAAGGTGAGAGAGTGAGAAGGTGAGAAGGTGAGACCACTGAAAAATGAAAACGGTGTGAAGAAATATTCAATGATGAATATTCAATATTCAATAACCAAGAAGGAAAGTGAGAACGTAAGCATTTATGAGAGAGAGGTCAACAGTGAATAACTCGAAACTTGAAACTCGAAACTTTAAAACTGATAAGATGAACTTATTTGATCAGATTAATGAAGATATCAAAGCGGCGATGAAAGCCCGCGAAAAAGAAAAGCTGGAAGCGTTGCGTGGAATCAAAAAAGTACTGCTCGAAGCACGGGTAGCCAAGGGCGCCGGAGCCGAGCTGGATGACCAGGAAGTGGTGAAGGTCGTGCAAAAGCTGGCCAAACAAGGCCGCGACTCGGCCACCATTTACCAGGAGCAGGGCCGCGACGATTTGTACCAGCAGGAAATGAAGCAGGTGGAGATTTTTGAAACCTACCTGCCTGAGAAAATGAGCGACGAGGTGCTGGAAGCCACCATCAAAACCATTATCCAGTCGGTTGGCGCGACGGGCATGAAAGACATGGGCAAGGTGATGGGAATCGCGTCTAAACAACTGGCTGGGCAGGCTGATGGGAAAGATATTGCCGATAAAGTGAAGGCGCTGCTTTCGGAGTAGTGAGCTTGTTTTTGTTCGGAAGCCACCTCACCCGGATTGTTTGCCATTCTGGAAATTAAAAATTGAAGGCCGTTGAAAACAGTTGAAGCCAATTGTTCTCAACGGCCTTTTCCGGGAATTCGTGCTACTCCGCTTCCAGCAGCCTATTCAAAATACTTTCCGGTGCTTTAAAAATAGTTCCATGCCGGGTACCTGCGGGGAAGCTGATTTGATCGTTGATCACTTCCCAGTTTTTCAAGTCGGTGCTGGCTACGGCTCCCATGTGGTGGCGGGTATATTCATCATAAAACAACACCCATTTGTCGCCAATTTTGGTTATGGTTGGTCCTTCCACCCAATCGGGCGTGATGGGTTCGCTGATGAGCTGGTAACCTTCCGTAAGTTGGTCGCTGGCAGCAATCCGAATGTGTTTCTTTGCCGGGGTCCGGGTTTCATCTTTCAGAAAAAGATAGTAAGTGTCGTCCACTTTTTGAATCACGGCGTCAATCACATTGAACCCTTCGTCGTATAGCAACTTGGTGTCGCTAAAGTTTTCAAAATCTTTGGTGGTGGTGTAGTACATCCGGTGATTGTATTTGTCGTCGCCCTGGGTGTCGCCTTCGGTGAAGCGGCCGGGAATGGTGGTTGCCCAGTAAATCAGGTATTGCTTGCTGTCCTCGTCGTAATAGAGCTCGGGCGCCCAGCAGTTGAGCGCTTCGGGTTCGTGCGCCATCACCGGAATGAATTTTTGCTCCGACCAGTTAATCAAATCTTCGGACCAGGCATAGCCGATTCCCTTGTCGTTCCAGCTTACGGTCCACACCATGTGGTATTTGCCATCGGGCCCCGGAATGATGCAGGGATCCCGCATCAGCTTGTCATCGGCCACCTGCGGCGTGAGAAATGATTCGTTGTTTTTCAGGGCTTCATAATGATAGCCATCGTAGCTGTAGGCCAGGTGCAAGCCGTCTTGCCCGTTGTCCTGAAAAAAGGAGAAGAGGTAAACTTCTTTTTCCGGAGCCTGGCAGCTAAGCAGGAAAAAGGCCAAAAAAGTACTCAATAGGATTGTTCTCATCGTATTAGTTTTGCTTCAAAAATAAGGAAAGCATTTTAAAAAATGCACCCTCAATTTGGTCGGTCGAAAAGTACAAACTGATTGTTTCAATAGCGTGGTTTGGCCATGGGATTTTGGATCTGACCAAATTTCCGGTCTGGGGTATTCTGTTCTGGTATTTTTTTTATCTTTACGCGTGGCAGGCGCGGATTATTTTTTATTCAGAATTCAAGAATATTTCTTTTTCGCGCATGCCACCTGGAATTGATGACGAATTTTCATATTGAAATCAATACCTGATTTTGCCGGGAGCGAGCTTGTGAAATATTTCCATCCGAGGTGATGATTAAAATTCATGCAGATTCCATGCGATACCAGACCATTAAAAAAACAAATTATTTACTGATGAAAATCTTATGAGAAGACTTCTGTTTTTATCACTTGTCATGCTGCTGACAGCAGCAGTTAGTCCCGTTTCAAGTCAGAACTTGAAGCTCAACGATTTGGAGTATTTCGAGACGCAGGGAGTCAACCTTCTGGTGTACAGCAACCTGTTTACCGGGGGGTTCAACGATGAAAAGAACGCCGGTATTGAATTGATCCACCATGGCGTTAGAACAGCGCAAGGCGGTGCTGTGCGACTTTCCAATACGCCGGAGCAGTGGGACTTGGTTCCTGCCATACCCAACCGAACAGTTGATCCGGAGTCGAACACCATTGAGGCGGTATTGCGGTATGAAGATTTCGATTTTGATTCGCGGGTGGTTGTCACGGCGAAGGGGACAGGTGTTGAGATCTCGGTTTACCTTGATCAACCCGTTCCGTCGGAATTGGAGGGGAGCGCCGGATTTAACCTGGAGTTTTTGCCTTCGCAGTATTGGGGTAAGACCTATTTGATGGATGGGCGTTTGAACCGGTTTTCCCGTTATGTGGTGGGGAACACCGTAACGCGGCCCAACAGTGAAAAATTGAAGCAATACAAAGGATACATCACCTACGACGACCGGGGTACCGGCCGATTTATCGACCCGCTTCCGCTGGAATCCGGCCGCAGCTTGCTTCTTGCGCCCGAAGATCCCGAGCGCATGGTGAAAATCACTTCGCCTGATGCTGATTTGCTGCTTTTCGACGGCCGTGTGCTGGCACAAAACGGCTGGTACGTTGTTCGTAGTTTACTTCCGGCAGGAAAAACAGGCAAGGTTTTAAGTTGGACCGTTGAACCAAACGCCATTGACGGGTGGATAAGAGAGCCAAATATTGGGTTCTCCCAAGTGGGCTACCTTCCTTCACAACCCAAAGTCGCGGTTATTGAACTCGACAAAAAGGACAAGCCGCTTGCAAAAGCATCGCTGTATAAAATTGACGCCGACGGCAAAGCTACTGAAGCGTTTAGTGGCAACATCGCAGCCTGGGGCGACTATTACAAGTACCACTACGTGAAATTCGATTTTTCTTCCGTTCACACACCCGGAATCTACTACATTCAGTATGGCGATTTTAAAACCAACAACTTCATAATCAACGATAACGTTTACGACAAGATTACCGACGCCACGAGCGATATCTGGATTCCAATACACATGAATCACATGTTTGTGAACGAGGCTTACCGGGTGTGGCACGGCGAGCCTTTTAAAGACGGTTATCTCCAGGCGCCGCCAAACACCGATCACTTTGACCTTCACAGGCAGGGGCCGACAACCGATACCGAATACGAAGCGCTGGAGTTGATTCCCGGATTAAACATAGGCGGTTTTTTCGATGCGGGTGATTTTGATATCGAGACCGGATCGAACATTGGCGTGGTGCAGAACTTTGTGCAAACATGGGAATATTTCAAACCGGAGCGCGACCAGACTTTTGTTGATCAGGAGCAACGTTACGTTGACCTTCATCGCCCGGATGGGACACCGGACATCTTGCAGTTTATCGAGCATGGAACGATGAACCTGGTGGCCCAGGCTGAGATTATTGGGCATATGGCTCAGACGCTTTCCAACGCGGTTCTCGACAATTACCACCACCTGGGCGACGCAGCCTCACTAACCGATGGCCTTCCATACAATCCAAACCTGGGTCCTTACGAAGTGGCCCCTGACGGCCGTTCGAGCGGAGTTAAGGATGATATGTGGGCGTTTACCAGCCGCAATCCCGGCCTCGATCTTAGGGCTGCAACCATGTTTGCCGCAGCAAGCCGGGCATTGAAGGGATATAATGACGATCTTTCAGAACGGGCGCTGCAGCAGTCGAAACGATTGTTGAAAGAGGCAACGGAATTGCTTGCCGATCAGCCGGAGGATTGGTCTGGCCGGGCACGCGGATCAGCCAATCTGGGCACCAATCTTCAACTGTATATTTCAACCGGCGAGCAGGAATACCTCGATAATTTCCAGGAACTGTTGTGGCCTGCACTTGATGATAACGTCAGCAGGACCATATTAACAGCTTTGCACGCCATTCCGCACCTGGATGCATCTTACAAAGAAAAGCTCAGTCCGTATGTTTTAAAGTACAAAGAATACATTGATGGGCTTGAAAAGGATAATCCGTACGGAGTTCCAATCGGCCTTGGCAACTGGGCAGGAGCAGGAGGTGTGGTGAACTTTGGCACCACCATTTGCTTTGCCAACAAATATTTTCCGGAGATTATCGACGCCAGCCATGCGTTCAAAACCACCAACTGGCTGTTTGGCTGCCATCCGTATCACAATTATTCATTGGTCGCGGCGGTGGGTGCGGCCCGTCCAAAAGCGGTATTCTATGGAAATAACCGGGCCGATTTTTCATTTATTCCGGGAAATGTTGCTCCTGGCATCTTGTTCCGGCAACCCGATCACTTCGAAAACTACGACGACTGGCCATTTTTGTGGGGACAAAATGAAGGCACGATTGGCGGAAATACCAGTTATTTAATTTTTGGATCAGCGTTTAGAAATCTAGTGAAATAGACTGAGTAAGCGGCGGAAGTTGTTTGTGGTTTAGTGAGGGTTTCACTTCGAGTGAAGCCCTCACGGGCAAGCTACAGGCCGACCATCCACATCGTGTGTCCGGCTTCCAGCTCCCGAGTTTCACCATGCACACCATATATGATGGCTTCCGGCACGTCCAATCCGACCATTCATACCCTGAACGCATGGTCCGGCACTCCCGATGTCACCATTCATACCCTGAATGATGGTTTCCGGCATTCCAAATGCACCATTCATGCCCTGAATGCACGGTCCGGCACTCCATACGTCATCATTCACGCCATGAACAATGGGTTCCGGCACTTTGAATCGCATGTTTATGCTGTGTTGTAAGCTTTTTTGCTGGTCGGGAGGGTGATTTTATGCCGGTTTTTTGGTTCCGCGGTACGAGTAGTAGGTGCTCACCAGCTCAATAGCCCGTTTGATGGCCTGGTTGATGGGTAGGCTTTCGTTGGCCAGTTGAAAATCGATGGCCGCCAGTTGCATGTAGTAGTCCTGAAACGGGGGCGCTTGCAGCAATTGGGCTGGTTTTAGCTCCTGGTAAGCTGGTGTTTCTTTCAGCGTTTTGCAGGTCACCATACGTTTTTGGTGCATTTTGTCGGAGGTGGTGGAATGGCCAAACAGGCGGCAAATCAGCCCGCGGTATTCATATTCGGTGCAGCCCCAGCCATCAAGGCTGAGCGGCGTGAAGATGCCGCAGATTGTATTTTCTGCCCGTAATTCCAGCTCGTCGTAAAAGGCGTCGGCTTTATCGGTTTGGTGCAAGTGGTAAGCCAAGGGTAAAAACTCGAGCGGGCTGGCATAAATGTCCTTTTTTAGGCAACAAAGCGAACAACCAGCAGGACATTCCATTTGGGAGGCTTTTCGAAATTCTTCGGAATGCAGGGCTGCTGCTTTCAGCACTTTCTGCACGCGTTTAATTTTTTTGATCATCGTGTATTACTTCACAAAAACAAGCTAAAATGAGGCGCTAAATGTAATCATTTGGATGATTTGTGCGACGAAAAAAATGATCCGCTCGCTGAAAAAATAATGATGGGAATAACCGCACATTTTTTCAAGAAGATCTTCTCCTTTTCAAGAGCCTGTGCGGCTTCTGACGGAAGGAGTACCCGAGCGCAGCGAGGGGAGGTGCTTGGTGACTCTTCCGGCTCCGATGATCTGAACCACCTTCCCCTGTTTGCCAAAGCCAAATCCTCGCAGGCCACACGAAGCCCTTGTCAGAAGCGTCTTTCCGTCCGACAACCGGCGGATCGGAATCTGCCTGAGAACTTAATAGAACGTTCAAATCCTCAAGCCCCTCACTTCGCCATCAGGTGAAAATGTGAGTGGCCCGGCTGGGATACTTTCTTCCTCTTACTGCCTGGCAATCCGTTTATCTACTTCGGCTTTGTAGCTCCGGCCGATGGGGACTTTATGTGTCCCGAGCTCAACCAGGCCCGGAAGCAGGGAGCTGACTTTGTCAATGGAAATGATATAACTTCGGTGAACCCTGAGAAATCGATTCTGCGGAAGTTGTTCTTCGAGGTGGCTGATCCGCTCCTTGACGGTGATTTTCCCCTTTTCGGTGTGAACCAGGACATAATCGCCATAGCTCTCCAGGTAAACGAGTTCGTTGAATGAAACCTTGTGTAGTTTTTTGTCGGCTTTGACGAACAAGTGGTCTGCCGGCAGGTTCTGGGTCAAGTCGGTTACGGATGACGCTGTTTCGTTGACCCGTTGATAGAACCGGTTGATGGCTTTGGAGAATCGAAGCAGCGAGATGGGTTTCAAAAGATAATCGATCACATCCAGTTCGAAAGCTTCAATGGCATAGTCGCGGTAGGCCGTTGTGAAGATCACTTTGGGCGGGTGGTTCAGGTTTTTCAGAAATTCCACGCCGGTAATCTGTGGCATCTGGATGTCGAGAAACAGCAAATCGACCTTGGTTTTCGACAGCACTTCAATGGCTTCGATGGCATGATTGCATTCGCCCACCAGCCGCAGGTTCTTGAATTCCGACAGGTGGTTTTTAATCACCCGGATGGCAATCGGTTCGTCGTCAACAATCAGGCAGTTGTAGTTTAGTTTGTCCATTGGTTTTTTTCTTGAATTTCTGTTGTCACGTCCAGTTGCAATTGAAGCTTAATTTCGAAGGTCTGGTCACCGGGGATGATTTCTAACTGGTGCGCATTGGGATAAATGAGCTCCAGCCGTTTTTGTACGTTTTTCAAGCCGATTCCCTCGGTGTATTCGTCATTCTTATCATGTGCCGGGTTGCGGCTGTTGCGAACGCGAAGTTTGAATTGCCGGCCATCAATGCGAATGTGAATGTGAACGAAAGGATTCTCAATGGACTTGCTGACCCCATGCTTGAAAGCGTTCTCGAAAAAGGCCAGCAACAACATGGGCGCAATTTCCAGTTGCTCGGGCTCTCCATCCAGGACGAATTCAAGTTTCAGTTGATTTCCGTAGCGCAGTTTTTCAATCTCCAGGTAGTTGCTGAGGTGTGCCAACTCGCTTTTGAGACTTACCTTGGGGCGGTTGCATTTATAGAGCATGTAATCCATCAAGTCCGACAGCTTTAACACCAACTCCGGCGCCAGATCCGACTTTTCAAGTGTTAACCCGTAGAGGTTGTTGAGCGTGTTGAAAAGAAAATGCGGATGGATTTGCGCCCGCAGCAATTTCAGCTCCGACTCCCGCAGTTTGAGGTTGGTTTCCAACTGAGTTTTTTCGAGCCGCGTGTTTTCCTTTTTGATTTCGAAAGCCCGCTTCACCTGTTCAATGGCCACAAAAGCCAGGATGATAAAGTACAGGCCAACCAACAGGAAAACCACGTCGAACGAAGTGGGATCAAGCTTGTAAAACTGGAAATCGCTGACCGTAACAAACACAAACATGCTAATGACCAGCTCGGCCCAAAGCGTAAACACAAAGGTATAGACCAGGAAAAGCAAAAACCGCCAGGGATGGCCCTTGAATAGAAAGCGTGGAATGAGGAAGTAGTTCAGAAAGTAGCTGGTGCCCATCGCCAGCGGAAACAAGAGCGATGCAAAAATAATGGTGGTTTGATAATCGCGGTTGGCACGTCCAAAAAACAAAATGAAAAACAAGTACGAAATCACCCAAAACAGGAGATGTTGTCCGACCTTCATCAAGTTGGCGGGAACAAACTGGGGGGAACTTACTTTTGGGATGATCTTCATATTTTCGTTCAATCGAAGCCTCAAATTACTGAAAAAATAGGATGAAACGGAAAGAATGTCGACGAATAACCTCAAATCGCCCCCGAATGCAATCAATCGCCGCTTCGACGTCGGGCGTGTCGCTCGCGGTTGTTTCATTCCACATTCGTGTCGTTGATCGATAAAATTCACTTTAAAAAGCAGGGGAGCGTACTATTGCTTTCAGTATTTCACCTTAAATTTAACGATTATGAGACTATTTGATTTATTTTACGAAGGAGGCCCCCTGTTTATGGCGATTGTGACCATTTGGGGAATTGGCATGCTGGTGTTCACCGCGCAAAAGGTTCTTCACTTTTTTGTGCAGGATAAAGTCACCAAAAGCGGACTGGGTTTAATTTTACTTTTTGGAAGTTTGGCCATCGTCACCGGATTTTTGGGACAGGCCATCGGATTGATTATGGCTTTCGATGCCATTGAAGTCGTAGGCGATGTTTCTCCTGCCTTGGTTGCCGGCGGATTAAAAGTGAGTATGATTGCCCCGGTTTACGGCACCATTCTCTTTATCTTTTCACTCATTTTTTGGGGGGCACTGAAGGAAGTGTACACCCGCAAAACTCAGGGCTGACGAAAGCGAGTAAGGCGTTTGTTTCGGAAGGTGTTTTCCGGAACAAACGCTTTTTTAAATGGCGTGGACTTCACGATACCAGTCCACAAAGTTTTGTACGCCTTCTTCGAAGGAATATTGCGGGTTGTAGTTCAAGAGCTTTTTGGCTTTTTCGATGTTGGCAAAGGTAATGTCCACATCGCCGGCCTGCATGGGCAGTTGCTTAATGTTGGCTTTTACGCCCGTTGCTTTTTCAATGGCCGCAATCATATCGGTCAGTTTCACCGGCTGGTTGTTGCCCAGGTTGACGGTTTCGTAAACCGTTTCGTGGGTATTCAGGTAAGTGATCGCCCCTTGGATTCCGGCCACCGTGTCTTCGTAATAGGTGTAGTCGCGCGAGGTACTGCCATCGCCAAACATCGGGATTTCCTGGCCGCTTAGAATCAGTTTGGTGAATTTATGAATGGCCAGGTCGGGGCGCTGCCGCGGGCCAAACACGGTAAAAAAGCGCATGTTAATGATGTCCAATCCATACAAGGCATGATAAGTGTAATTGATCAGTTCACAAGCTTTTTTGCTAAACGCGTAAGGCGAAATCGGCTGACTTACATCCTGTCCTTCGTGAAACGGCGTTTCTTTGGTGTTGCCATAAACCGATGATGACGAAGCAAAGGCCATCTTTTTAATGCCCTTGTTTTTCATCACATCCAGCACATTTTGCGTGGCCAGAATGTTGGCCCGGATATAACCTTGCGGATCTTCGATGGATGGGCGAACGCCGGCTTTCCCGGCCAAGTGCACAATCACATCAATCGACTCGTTTTCCAGCGCCTGGCTCAAGGCATCCAAATCAGCCAAATCAACTTCAACAAAGCGAAAATTGGAATGATTTTTAAACGTTGACAGGTTGCGTTCTTTGACCTGCCGATCGTAGAAGGGGTCGAAATTGTCGATTCCAATGACTTGGTTGCCGTTGGCCAGCAACTTTTCACTTAAGTGCGATCCGATAAATCCGGCACATCCGGTGACGACGATGGTTGATTGCATACGCTTGACTATTTTTAATGATTGTCCTCTTTCATACCTATTTGTTCATTCATGGTTGTCAAATTCTTGTCATTGATCGTTTCAAAACAAATTAATGACCGCCTAATGACCATTGAATGACTTTTTAATGACAGGCGGTAATCTTGCGGATATTCATCTGGTTTTATTTTATTTTCCCCGAAACGAAAGCAATGAGCTTATTCAGCACCGGGATATTTAAACGACTAAACAGGCTTCGTTTGTTGTAATGAATTAGAATATTCCGAAGATACACAAACATGCCCAAACTGTGGGCCGCCACCAATACCGGGTCGAGCCGGAACACGCCGTAAACAAAATTCATGGCTGATCCGACAATGCTGATGATCCAAAATCCCAGCGGCAGAATGGATTCTTTCCGGTTTTCGGAATAAATCCATTGGTAAAAGAAACGCGAAATAAACACGATCTGCGCGGCGATACCCCAAATCATCAACAACAGCGGGTTGTTTTCGTTGCTGAAAAAGGTGGCCAGCGAATACTCCGTCCCGAAAAACAGGTAGGCCAGAATAATGGCGGGCGTCAGCAAAATGCCGGTGCGCATCAGCAGGGACATCGGTTTCCAGTCGTTCTTGAGCTGGATGTTCCGGACATAAATAAAGTAAACCAGGATTTGTCCGACCAGGATCGCTGCGTCGTTGCGCAGGATACCGTAGGTGAGCATTAAAACCGATGCCAGCAGGCTGATTTTCCAGAACAGGGTGGGCGACAATACTTTCCCTTCGTGCTCCGACTTAAACCACTGAATAATCGTCCTTCCGAAGAACAAAATTTGGCTCAGAAATCCGATGCTGTATATCAGGTAATCTTTCATTTCTAAACTTAACTGTAAGCGCTGCAAAGATAACTGAAATCCCACGCCAGCTGACTTTTTTACTTCCTTATTCGAAACGGTGGCTGGAAAACTTAGGAAATTATTAAACTTTCCTAACGGAATCGGCTTTCTATTATTGTTATCGTTTTTTGAATATCTTTGCGGCGAAGCCCGCAGGGAGTAATTGAAAGAAAGCTTTTTATATCAATGAAGAATATTCGCAACTTTTGCATCATCGCCCATATTGACCATGGAAAAAGTACTTTGGCCGACCGCCTTTTGGAGGTGACCAAAACAGTGAGTGAACGCGACATGAAAGAGCAAGTGCTTGATAACATGGACCTGGAGAAAGAACGCGGCATTACCATCAAGAGCCACGCCATTCAGATGGACTATGAGCAGGATGGTGAAAAATATGTGTTGAACCTGATTGATACGCCCGGACACGTTGACTTTTCGTACGAAGTATCCCGATCCATTGCGGCTTGCGAAGGGGCTTTGCTCATCATCGACTCCACCCAGGGAATCCAGGCGCAGACCATTTCGAACCTGTACCTGGCCATTGAGCACGATTTGGAAATTATTCCGATTCTGAATAAAATGGACCTGCCCAATGCCATGCCCGAAGTGGTGGAAGATCAAATCATCGATCTGATTGGTTGCGACCGCGAAGACATTATCCGTGCCAGTGGAAAAACAGGCGAAGGTGTGGACGACATCCTGCGGCGGATCGTGGAAGTGATTCCGGCACCCAAGGGCGATCCGGAAGCACCGCTCGAAGCGCTGATCTTCGACTCAGTCTTCAACTCCTTTCGCGGAGTGATCGCTTATTTCAAAATTGTAAACGGAACGATCAACCAGGGTGATGCGGTGAAATTTGTCAACACCAAAAAAGAATACGATGCCGATGAGATTGGAGTACTTCGCCTGGGCATGGAGAAGCGTAAGACGCTCAGCACCGGCGATGTGGGCTACATCATTTCGGGAATTAAAACGGCCAAGGAAGTGAAAGTGGGTGACACCATTACGCACAAAGCGCGTCCCTGCCCAAAAGCAATTGAAGGTTTCGAAGAAGTGAAACCGATGGTTTTTGCCGGCGTTTATCCCATTGATTCAGACGACTACGAGGACCTGCGTTCAGCGATGGAGAAATTGCAACTGAACGATGCTTCGCTTACCTACGAGCCGGAATCATCTGCAGCCCTGGGCTTCGGCTTTCGTTGTGGTTTTTTGGGCATGCTGCACATGGAAATCATCCAGGAACGCCTCGACCGCGAGTTTGACATGAACGTCATCACCACGGTGCCCAACGTGTCGTACAAAGTGCACACCACCAGTGGCGAAACCATTACCGTATACAATCCCTCCGGATTGCCTGCGACGACTACCATCGACGATATTGACGAACCTTATATTCGCGCACAGATCATTACCAAGTCGGATTTTATTGGACAGGTGATGACCTTGTGTTTGGACAAGCGCGGAACACTCATCAACCAAAATTACCTGACAGCTGAGCGGGCCGAATTGTCGTTCGACCTTCCGCTGGGTGAAATTGTCTTCGACTTTTACGATAAGTTGAAATCAATATCGAAAGGCTACGCTTCGTTCGATTACCACATCACGGGTTACAAACCGGCCAAACTGGTGCGCCTGGATATTTTATTGAATGGCGAAATGGTAGACGCGCTTTCTTCTTTGATTCACTTCGACAATGCGTATCCCATGGGGCGTCGCATGTGCGAAAAACTGAAGGAGCTGATCCCGCGCCAGCAGTTCGACATTGCCATTCAGGCAGCCATTGGCGCCAAAATTATTGCCCGCGAAACCGTGAAAGCCGTTCGGAAAGACGTAACAGCCAAATGTTATGGGGGTGATATTTCGCGGAAACGCAAACTACTCGAAAAGCAGAAAAAGGGGAAGAAACGCATGAAGCAGGTGGGCAACGTAGAAGTGCCGCAAAATGCCTTTATGGCCGTGCTGAAGCTGGATTAGCAGGCCAGGCTGGATTCTTGATACTCGATTCTTGATACTCGATTTTTGATTCTGGATTCTGGATTCTTGATACTGCCGGCTGGATGAGTCATCCTGAACTTGGTTCAGGATCTTCTGTCCACTCGCTGAAAGCTCGTTGCTGTTATCTGCTGTTGCCGGGTGCCGCAGCTCCGACTTTCAATCTGTAGTCAAAACAGAGATTTGAAAACTTCAAGCACCTTGAATCGAAAATCCCTGCTGGCAGTATGACTGGATTTGAGTAAAATTAAATAAAACAATCCTGCTATGAACGACTTATCCAAAGAATCAAAAGACCAATCTGCAGACAAAAATCCGGTTCCTAAAGTAACAGGAATTGGGGGAATCTTCTTTTTCTCGGAAGACCCGGAAGAAACAAAAAAGTGGTACGCCACCAATTTAGGACTCGAAGTGAATGAATGGGGATCGAGCTTTGAGTTTCGAAATGCTCATCAGCCTGATGAAATTAATTACCTGCAGTGGAGCCCATTCAAGCAAGACAGTGATTATTTTTCGCCTTCAAAAAAAGAATTCATGGTTAACTGCCGGGTGCAACAGATTGAAGCACTGGTGGAAAAGCTAAAGGCGAACGGCGTAACCGTCGTGGATGAAATTACCAGCTATGACTATGGGAAATTCGTTCATCTGATGGATCCGGATGGCAACAAAATTGAGCTTTGGGAACCCGTTGACCGTGTATTTACCGAAATGGGAGGAAAGACAACCAAGTAAACTCAACGTTTTCGCTGATCCGAAAACCCAAAGCAACGCCGCTCTGATCGAAATTGTTAATTTTACAGGAATTAGCGTAAGCAACGATGAAAAATTTCGACCGAAAAAAACATTGGGAAACCATTTACAAAACCAGGCCGCTGAACGAAGTGAGCTGGTTTGAACCCGTGCCCAAAACATCACTCGATTTTTTCAAACAATTTCAGGTGTCCAGGCAGGCTAAGATTATTGACATTGGAGGTGGCGACAGTCTGTTGGTCGATCATTTACTTGACCAGGGCTATTGCGATCTGACCGTGCTTGATATTTCGGAAGCAGCCATCGAACGTGCGAAGGAACGTTTGGGAGAGCGGGCTTCAATGGTGAAATGGATCGTAGCGGATGCCGCCACTTTTCAACCCGACGAAAAGTACGACTTTTGGCACGACCGGGCGGCTTTTCATTTTCTTACCCAGGAGCAGGAAGTATCCAACTACCTCGGTATCGCCCAAAAAAGTATCTGCCCAAACGGGATTTTGGTTATCGGGACCTTTTCGGAACAAGGACCGGAAAAATGTAGCGGCATCGAAATCAAACGATATTCGGAAGATGCCATGACGAAGCTGTTGAACGCATTTTTTGAGAAAATCAGGTGCATCACCGTGGATCACCAAACTCCCTTCAGTACCATTCAAAATTTTGTGTTTTGCAGTTTCAGAAAGTTGAATACGGCCTGATACCAAAAAGGGGGTAAACGGATCGAGACCCGAGGCGAAATAATTAAGAAATTGTTGTACTTTCATATTGAAAATTCGAATGTGCGCGCGTTTTGTCCGTTTCTGTGTTTAAAATGAAACCATATGGAGTTACCCCTTCTAAAAGATATCGTCATCATTTTTGCCCTGTCAACTTTTGTAAACTTCTTATTTACAAAGATAAAGATCCCCACCATCATTGGTTATCTGTTGACCGGGGTAATTACCGGCCCTTATTTTCTTGGCATTGTGGGCTCAAACCACCAGATCGAGTTGCTGGCTGAAATTGGGGTCATTTTGCTAATGTTTACCATTGGGCTTGAGTTTTCAATCAACCATTTATTACGAATTCGTAAAATCGTCTTTTTTGGCGGTTTCATGCAGTTGATCCTCACGGCAGGGATCACGATGCTGGTGGCGCGGCTTTATAACTTAAGCTGGCCGGGAGCTTTGTTTGTGGGTTTCCTGACGGCCTTGAGCAGTACCGCCGTTGTGCTGAAGTTGATGCAGGAGCGCTCCGAAATTACTTCGAACTATGGACGGACGGTGTTGGGAATCCTCATCTTTCAGGATGTGATTCTCATTCCCTTGCTCTTGTTTACACCCATGTTGGGAAGCGAAGCGTCGGATGTTGGCGGACAGTTGCTGCCACTGTTGGGTAAAACCGTGGTTTTGGTCGGAATGGTGTACGTTGGAAACCGTTGGCTCATGCCTAAATTGCTGCAGATGGTGGCGCTCACCAAAAACCAGGAGTTGTTTATGATGAGCATCTTTGCCATTTGTCTGTCCGTTGCTCTGCTAACTTCGGAGATGGGCATCTCGCTGGCCTTTGGAGCGTTCCTGGCGGGTTTAATGATTTCGGAGTCAGAATACAGCGACAACGCATTTGGTCATTTAATTCCGTTTAAAGATACCTTTACCAGCTTTTTCTTCGTCAGTATTGGATTGCTGCTCGATCTTAGTTTTGTTGGCGAACACCTGATGTTGGTATTTTCGACGGTCTTGCTGGTGCTGGTCATTAAAATGGTGATTGCGGGCGGAACAGCATTTTTGCTTGGACATACTTTTCGTGGAACCATCATGGTTGGATTTGCACTTTGCCAGGTGGGTGAATTCTCATTTATCCTGGCGCAGTCGGGTTTGAAGTATAACATTATTCCGGATTATTATTACCAGCTGTTTCTGGCTGTGGCCATTATCAGCATGTCGGTTACCCCTATTTTGATGATGATTTCGCGCCCGACTGCCGATTTAATGCTGAAATTGCCGATCCCAAAAATTTGGGTCGATGGCATGTTCCCACTGCCTCAGATTGAAGTGCCGGCGCTTGAAAACCATGTGGTGTTTGTTGGGAAGGATTCGCGTTCGCTCAATTTGTCGGTGATGGCGAAGTATCTGAAAATGCCCTACATCTCGATCATTTTTGATCCGGGCATTGTCAAAAAACTTCAGGAAAAAGGAGAGACCGTGATTTATGGCGATGCCAACAATGAACCCATCCTGGAAAAGGCCCACATCAAAACGGCCGATGTGGCGGTTGTTTCGGTGGGAAACTTGATTGTGTCTATGGCGGTTGTCGATAAAATTCGTCAACTCAACCCGCATGTTTTCATCATTGTTCGAACCAAAAAAGTAGTGGACATTGAAGAATTGTATAAGCTCGGTGCCAACCAGGTGATTCCCGAAGAGTTTGAAACGGCGATTGATTTGTTTGAACGGGTGCTGAAAAAGCGCTTGGTTCCCCAGCGCGAAATTAACCGGGTGATTGCCAAAATCAGGAACGATCATTACGGTATTTTCCGCGACACCACCAACCAGTCCGACGAGTTATTTAAAGAACTGCCAAACCTTGAAATTATGGCTTTAAAAGTTCGCGAAGGTTCATTTGTGATTGGCAAGTCCATCAGCGAAATCAAGTTCCGCAAGGTTTTTGGTGTGACCCTGGTCGCCATCCTCCGGAAAGATAAGCTGATTGAGCATCCCGACGGAAACAAGAAG